>NZ_JBEZDO010000018.1:0-211478 GCF_040648355.1 Nonomuraea sp. NPDC049152
AGCCCACCGGCCCCGCAAGGCCGCCCTATGAAATCAAGGGCAACCGTCAAGCATGTCCTGGGACCGAACCGTCAAGCATCAGGTGGGTCTAGACAGTGGCCTGACCGGCTTGTCCTGTCCCGGGACATGCTTGACACGTCAGTCCCAGGACATGTTTAACAGGTGCCGTTGTCGGCCGATCTTTCGTGCGTCGTTTGCGGCGTCGCGCATCAGGAGGCCGGGATGGGCCCGGGTGGATATGTCCGTTGTCGAGCAGCGGTATCGGGCGGTTCTGGCTGTGCTGGCCGGTGGGTCGGTGACTCAGGTCGCCGGCGAGGCCGGGGGTGGCCGGGCAGACATTGTCGCGGTGGGTGTCTCGGCATCGGGTCGCCGGGCTGGCCGGGCTGGTGGATCGCTCGCGGCGCCCTTTGTCGTCTCCGTCACAGATGAGCGCGGAGCTGGAGACGCTGGGGTGTGAGTTGCGTCGGTACGGCGCTGAGGTGGCGTGCTGCTCCACGGCCATCAGATCGCGACCAAGATCGGTACGTGGCTGGTACGTGATCATGGGCATCTGCTTGCCGTCGGCCGCATGCGTTGGCACACCCCAGAAACGCAAAAGACCTGCATCTCTGCAGGTCAGTGCGCGTATCGCTAGGTAGGTCGAGTGTGCCCCCTGCAGGATTCGAACCTGCGCACCCGGCTCCGGAGGCCGGTGCTCTATCCCCTGAGCTAAGGGGGCTCGACGACTGACAACGTTACCAGCATCCGCCCACCACTCTGCACCACGTTAAAGCTCCCGGCACACATCCATCGAAAACCGCACGTGCCCCCCTCTCCACGGGTTACCTTGGCGGCCGTGGGCGAGGATCTGGGCAGGGTACTGGTAGTAGACGACGACGAGGTCATCCGGCAGCTCATCGCGGTCAATCTGACCCTCGAGGGGTTCGAGGTGGCGACCGCGACCGACGGGCAGGACTGCCTGGATCGGGTCATGGACGTGATGCCCGATGTCATCACGCTCGACGTGATGATGCCGCGCCTCGACGGCTGGGAGACGGCGTCGAGGTTGCGGACGGGGGAGGGCACGGCGCACATCAAGGTGGTTCTCATCACCGCCAGGGCCCAGGAGTCCGACAGGCGTCGCGGCATGGGGATCGGAGTCGATGCCTATCTCACCAAGCCGTTCGATCCCGCCGAGCTGATAGAGGTCGTCAGGAAGCTGGCCGCCGGGGCGAAGGCCTAGCTAGGGCAGGAGGCCCTGTTTGCGGGCGATGGCGGCTGCCTGGGTGCGGGTGGAGGCGTCGAGTTTGCCCAGGATGTTGGAGACGTGGACGCTCACCGTCTTCTGCGCGATGAACAGCCGCTCGCCGATCTCGCGGTTGCCGAGCCCTTCGGCGACCAGTCCCAGCACTTCCACCTCGCGGGCGGTGAGACCACCTGTCGAGGTCGCTCCAACGAATCTGGCGCGACGGCCGTACGCTTCGAGCGCGGTGGCGAAGGGTGTGGCGCCCAGTTTCGCCGCTGTCTCGCGGGCCAGCGTCCATTCTTCCTGGGCCGCTGCCCTGTCGCCGGTGGCCAGCAGGGCTTCGGACAGTCGCCAGCGTGATCGCGCGACCTCGTAGACGAACCCGTAGGAGAACGCCTCGACGACCTCGCGCCACTGGTCGGGGTCGAAGCGGCCGTGGGCGCGTGACCATTCCGCCTCGGCGCGCAGCCGCCACGCGCGGCCTTCGAGGCCCATCTCACCGCGCTCGCCGTCGGGCCCGGTGGAGGCGGCGTAGCGGGCGCGGGCGATCAGCTCGTCGGCTCCTTCGGTACGGCCCAACTCGCTCAGCACCGCCAGCCCGGTCCCCGCGATGCGGAGGGTGCCTGGGTCGCTCGGGGTGAGGGTGTCCATGACCGCTTCGATGTGTTCGAGGGCGGCGGCGGGGTCGCCGTTCCACAGGGCGTGTTCGGCGGCGAGGCCGCGGGACATGTAGGTGACGAGCGGGTCCGGCCAGAATGGCTGGAGCCAGGCCAGGCGCTCGCCGACGCCCGGCAGGCCGCGGGAGACCTCGATGAACAGCGCGAACGAGGACAGCACGGACTCGGGGACGGTGCCGACGCGGGTGGGGAAGCCGGCGGCCATGGCCTCGGCGTCGTCCCACTGGCCTGAGACGTAGTGGATGAGGAAGCGGAGGAAGCGCAGGTCGGTGCCGTAGGTGCTCCAGGACAGCCCGGTCTCGGCGGCCAGGGCGATGCCGCGGTCGGCGACCTCGGCGGCTTTGTCGAGGCGGCCGAGCTCGTAGTGGACGCGCGTGAGGTTGAACAGGGCGCGCAGGTCGATGGCGAGGTTGCCCGAGGTGCGGGCGGCAGCCGTAAAGAAGAGGTTCTCGGCGCGGACCCACTCGCCGCGCAGCTGGGCGGCGGAGGCGAGGGTGACCAGGGCGCTGGCCTCGGCGTCGGCGGCGCCGGCCGAGCGGGCGGTGGCCAGGGCGCGTTCGGCGAGGGACTCGTGCTCGGCGTGGCGGTGGCTCCAGGCCAGGCAGCGGGCGAGGGTGGCGAGGGCGCGGGCCAGGACGGCGGGCTCGGTGGCGGTGGCGACGGCGGACTCGGCGACGGCGATGGCCTCGTCCTCCTGGTCCGTCTCCCACAGGTAGTTGGCCAGGCGCTCCTGGACCTCGGGGGTGGGCGGGATGGCGCGCAGGCGGGCGATGGCGCCGTGGTTGTCGCCGCTGTCGGCGGCGGCGATGCCGCTGCGCATGGCGATGCCGCGCCTGGACTCGCCCGCGCGCTGCTCGGCGTCGGGGACGTGCTCCCACAACTCGAGGACCTGGTCGTAGTGGCGGCGGGCTTCGGCGGGGGCGCCGAGCCGTTCGGCGATACGGCCCGCCTCGGCGGAGGCGGTGAGGGCACCGACGAGATCGTGGCCCGCGAGGTGGTGGTGGGCGAGCTCGGCGGGCGAGGTGAGGCGCGTGGCGAAGGTGTTGTGGAGGCGGGTGCGCTCGCCCGGCAGCAGGTCGGTGTAGACGGCCTCCTGCAGGAGCGCGTGGCGGAAGGCGTAGCCGTAGCCGTCGACCAGGAGCAGCCCGCGCGAGACGATCTCCCTGACGGCCTCCTCGAACTCGCCGACGGGCAGCCCGGAGACCTCGCGCAGCAGCGAGTCCTCGACCCTGCGGCCGGCGACGGCGGCGGCGCGCAGCACCCGCTGGCCCGGCTCGGACAGCAGCTCGACGCGGGACAGGAGCAGGCTGGCCAGGCTGTCGGGCAGGGCCTCGCCCCCGGCCATGGCGGCGAACAGCTCCTCGGCGTAGAAGGGGTTGCCATCGGCGCGGGCGACGATCTCGCCGAGACCCCGCGCGCCCACCTCCCCCAGTGTCGCCACGTAGTCGGACATCTCCCCGGAGCCGAGCGGGCGCAGCTCCACGGCGGTCACCGAGGGCAGGCGCTTGAGCTCGGCGAGCACGGGACGCAGCGGGTGACGGCGGTGGAGGTCGTCGGTGCGGTAGGTGCCGACGACGCAGACCCGCTCGGACTGCAGCATCCGGCTGAGGAAGACCAGCAGGTCGCGGGTGGAGCGGTCGGCCCAGTGAAGGTCCTCGATGACGAAGAGGACGGGCTGGACGTCGGACAGCATGCCGAGCAGCGACCCGAACAGCCGCTGCTGGGTCAGCCCTGACGAGGAGGCCGCGGCGCTGTCCTCGCCGAGCAGCTGGCCGAGGATGGGGCGGGCGGCGACGGCCTCGGCGAGCGCGGGGTCGCGCAGCGCGTCGGCCAGCGGAAGGTACGGCAGGGCGTCGCCGAGCTCGGCGCACTGGCCGACCATGACGCGGAGGCCGCGTTTGCGCGCCTCGGCGACCAGCTCGGTGGCCAGACGCGTCTTGCCGATGCCCGCGTCGCCCCCGACGAGGGCGACACCCGCCCTGCCGTTCAAAGCGTTCTCGAGCACGCGAACGAGCCCGCCCAGCTCGGCGGATCGCCCGATCAGTAGCCCGTTCACCCGGCCACTATGCCACGAGCGGCGGACACTCCGATTGGACCAGACAATCCGCCGCCCATTGGACTCCAGTCATGGACCAAAGCCCCCATACGGTACGCACATGCTGCTCTTTCTCGCTGCTTCGCTCACGCTGGTCCTCATCCCTGGGCCGAACCACCTCTACATCGCCGCCCGCGGGCTCTCGCAGGGCAGGGCCGCGGCTCTGGCCAGCGCGTTCGGGGTGGAGACGGGGACGCTGGTGCACATCGCGGCCGCCGCGGGCGGTCTCTCATACCTGATCGCGCAGTCGGCGACGTGGTTCGGGGTGGTGAAGTGGGCGGGGGTGGCATACCTGGTGTACCTGGGGGTGCGGACGCTGACCGGCAAGGACGAGCTCACGACCCGTACGGCCGAGCCGCAGCCGCTGGGCAAGGTGTTCCTCGAAGGGGTGCTGGTGAACGTGCTGAACCCCAAGGTCATCCTGTTCTTCCTCGCGTTGCTGCCGCAGTTCGTGGACACGGAGGCGGGCTCTCCTGCGATGCAGATCGTGCTGTTCGGCGGGACGCTGCTGCTGCTGGGGCTGCTGTCGGACATCGTGTACGCGTTCATGGCCGGGGCGTTGAGCGGCCGGTTGGCGAAGCGGGCCAGGGCGCTGCGGTACTTCAGCGGGGTGGTGTACATCGCGCTGGGTGTCGCGACCGCGTTCACCGGACGGCGCGCCGCCTGACCCCGAGGATGGTACGGCGGGCGCCACGCAACGGTGCGTTGCTACGATCGGCCGCATGGCAGCGCGCAGGCAGCAGGAGATCTTCGACGCCACCCTCACGCTCCTCGCCCAGCGCGGCTACGAGAGCCTGACCATCGAAGGCGTCGCCGAGCTCTCAGGCGTCAACAAGACGACCATCTACCGCTGGTGGCCGTCCAAGCCCGCCCTCCTCGCCGCCGCCCTGATCGAGGCCGACGCGCTGGCGTTCGACCCGCCCGACACCGGAACGCTGCGCGGCGATCTCGAAGCCCTGGTTGACAGCATGATCGGACTGCTCACCCGGCCGCCGTCGAGCGACATCGCGGTGGCCGCGCTGGGCGCCGCCGTCCACCATCCCGAGTTGAACGTGCGGGGCTTCTTCGCCGACAGGTTCGCCCGTGAACAGGAGATCTTCGAGCGGGCGCGGGTGCGGGGCGAGCTGGGGCGTGACACCGATCCGATGCTGGTCGTGGACCTGCTGGCGGGCGCGGTGTGGGTGCGGGTGGTGTTCAGGGGGTCGCCGGTGGAGCCGGGATTCGCCGAGCGGGCGGTGTCGGCGGTGCTGGACGGGGTGACACCTCCATCCTGACGAGGAAGGATGTGTCGCGACTCTCGACGAGGAGCCGCAGTGATCCGACGCCTGCTCGCCACGTCCCTGATCACGGTGCTGACCGCCACCGCGTGCACCGCCACGCCCGCGGGCACCACCCGGGCCACCGCGCCAACAAGCGCCCAAACCGCCCCGAGCCCGACAAACACCATCCCAAGCACCGACCCGCGCCCCACGAAGGCCGTCCCAAGCACCCCGCGGCAGGCCGCGGGGTCGCTCGCCATCGTCAGCGAGAAGAAGGAAGGCCGCCTGGTCACGCTGGAGGTCGACTCCCCCGCCGTCGGCCGACGGGCCGAGATCCAGGTCCTGCTCCCCACGGGCTGGCGTCCAGGCACCACCTGGCCCGTCCTCTACCTGCTCGACGGCTGCTGCAGGTACGCGGGCACCGCGTGGGTGAGCGACGGCCGCGCCGACGAGGTGACCAGGGACGCCGACGCGATCGTGGTCATGCCGGAGGCGGGCTACGCGGGCTTCTACAGCGACTGGCTCGACGGCCCTCAGTGGGAGACCTTCCACCTCACCGAGGTCCGCGAGCTCGTCGAGCGGAGGTACGGCGCCACCGACAGGAGGGCGATCGCGGGCCTGTCGATGGGCGGGTTCGGCGCGCTGTCCTATGCCGCCAGGCATCCCGGCATGTTCAGGGCGGCCGCCTCCTTCTCCGGCCTGGTCGACGTCAGCAGGCAGGACCTCGACCACCTCACCGCGCGCTCCGGCGACGACCCTGACAAGCTGTGGGGCGACGACCTGGCCGCGCACAACCCGACCGCCCTCGCCGGGAAGCTGAGGGGCATCCCCGTCTACGTCTCGTGCGGCAACGGCGAGCCGGGCCCGCTCGACGGCAGGAACACGCGGAAGGACGGCGGCGAGGAGTTCATCGAGAGGGAGAACCGCGCGTTCGTCGTGGCGGCGCGGAAGGCGGGCGTCGAGGTCACCGCGAACCTGTACGGCCCGGGCACGCACCGCTGGCCGTACTGGACCAGAGAGCTGGAGAGGGCGCTGCCGACGCTCCTCGGCAGCCTCAGCTGAGCGAGGCGGGGATCCGGTCCAGCACCGGGTACGGCACCAGCCCGTAGGCGTAGAAGTCGACGGCGGCGGCGCCCGCCGCCTTGGCGCCGCGGACCTTGGCGATGAGCCTGTCGGTGGTGTCGCTGTCGGGGTTTCCCGGCCGGAGTACGGCCCGCACCTCGCGGTCCTTGCCGACCGAGCGCAGGTAGGCGGCCACGTCGTCGGCGACCCTCGCCGCGTCGCGGGCGTAGGCCAGGACGCCGAAGGACGGCACGAGGTCGCCGAGCGCCACCAGGTCGACGCCGAGCTGCCACGCGTCGTGGGCGGCCAGGCCTGGCGAGGGCAGACCGTGCTTGTAGCCCTTGACCGCGCCCGTGGCGTCGACGAACGTCAGCTGCGACCCCTCGGCGGAGACGGCGGCCGACACCTCGGACACCAGTGAGGTGACGGTCTCGGAGCGGGCGCGGGCGTAGTTGACGACGTCGGGCCCGGCGTAGGCGGTCAGCGCCGCCCTGGTCACCTCGCCCTGCGCGGGCGGTTCGCCGTCCAGGACGGCGCCGACGATGCGCGAGCACTCGTCGCGGGCGACCTCGGCGTCGACGCCCAGGTCGCTCGCCCTGCGCATGCAGAAGTCGCAGAAGCACAGGGCCATGAGGTAGGCGTCCATGGGCCCGAGCGGGACGAACGAGCGCTCGGCCTTGAGGGGGCGGTAGTGCAGCGACTCGGCGACCACGCTGTCGACGCCCAGCCTGGCCACGGCCCTGGCCAGTGCGACGGCGTAGAGCCTGACGTCGGGGTGGGCGGGGCACAGGTCGGTCGGGTAGCCGCGGTCGCCGAAGCAGTTGCGCACGGTCACGTCGGGATGCTCGATCCCGATCGACTCGTTGCGCAGGAACACCGTCCAGCCGTGGAACTTCAGGCCGCGCGAAGAGCAGGCCTCGCGCAGCCCTTCGAGGACGTCGAGGTAGCCGGGGGCGGGCAGCAGGCGCAGCTCGCCGAACAGGTCCTCGGGCAGCGGGAAGTGCGCTCCGTCCTGGCGGAGGGTGAGCCTGGACAGCCCGTGTGGGGTGACGTCGCGGGTGCGGTGGTGCACGACGCCGACGGTCGCGCCGCCCACGCCGTAACCGCGGATCCTGTCGAGCACCTTCTCCATGCCCTCGCTGCGCAGATCCTCGGCGAAGACGTACACGGAACTGTCCACAGGCGAACCCTACGCGCTCTTGTGCGCGACGAAGTCGATCTCCACGAGGATGTTCATCAGCTCCGAGCCCACCGTGGTCCTGACGGGGTACGGCTGGGTGAAGTAGGACTTGTAGACCTCGTTGTAGGCCGGGAAGTCGCGGTGCAGGTGCTGCAGGTGGACGGTCGACTTCACCACGTCGTCGAAGCCGAGGCCGTGGGCGGCGAGGATCGCGCCCAAATTCTTCATGGTCTGGTGCGTCTGGGTCTCGATGTCGTCGCCGACGATCTCGCCGGTCTGCGGGTCGAGCGGGCCCATGCCCGAGGTGTAGACGAAGTCGCCGACCACGAGGCCCTGCGAGTAGGCGCCGACGGGGGCGGCACCTTCGGTGGTCCTGAGTTCCTTCTTCACCGGATCTCCCTAGAAGTGGGTGTTGATCGTGCCGACGACGGTGTAGTCGTCGTCGACGAGCGGGAGCACGCGCCACTTGTCGAAGGCGGTGCAGGGGTGGGAGATGCCGAACGCGACCAGTTCGCCCACGTCGAGCCTGCCCTGGACGACGGTGTGCTGGTCCTGCATCTTCACCACGGTGAGTCCGGGTCTGCGCGGGACGGGCAGGCCCTCGTCGTAGGGGGCGTCACGCTTGCCCATGCCGATGATCGCCAGGTCGGGCTCGGGGGTGGACAGCACGTGCGCCCAGATCTCGAAGGCGGGCTCGAGCGAGCCCTCGACGCGGTTGAAGGGGGTGCGGTCGCGGTAGTAGCCGTCGTCGTGGGTGACATAGGCGCCGGCCCGAAGGATGATCTTGGTCTGGGCGGTGACGAGCTCGCGGCCGATCACGTCGAACCACTGGCTGCCGCCGACGCTGAGGATCGGCGCCCGAAGGTATTCGACGGCGTTCTGCAGTATCGCCAGATATTTCCTGACTTCTTCCGCTGTCTTCAGCGCCCCCTCGTACCCGGCCACGCCCGCGAGTTCCACGCCCTCGGTCGCCTGGGCGTAGGCCGCGAGGTCCAGCAGGCCCTCGAGCGTCCTGCATCCGGCTCGGCCGCCGTGGTGACCCAGCTCGACCAGCACGGGGAAGGGCCGTGTCCCCGCGTGCCCGGCCAGGATGTCGACCCCCGCCCCGGAGTCGACGAAGCTCACGAACTCGAAGGAGGGGTCGCGGTCCAGCTCGGCGGCGGCCCAGGCCAGCCCGGCGGGGTCGACGACCTGGTTGGCGACCATGATGCGCGACGCGCCGAATCCGCGCACGGTCATGGCCTGGCTCGGGGTCGCGACCGTCAGCCCCCACGCACCCTCGTCGAGCTGCATCCGAGCGATCTCGGGTGACATGTGGGTCTTCGCGTGGGGCGCGAACAACATGCCGTGGTCGCGGGTGAAGGCGGCCATGGTGGCGATGTCGTGCTCGAGCGCGGTGCGCTTGACCACCATCAGCGGGAAGGTGAACGCGCCGCCGAACACGGGCTGTCCCAGGAAGTCCGCCCCCGACCGAATCCCCTTCATCGCACAGACCCTACCTTTCCGCCGCGGTCCGCCATCTCACGGAACTCTCCCGTCCCATCCTGTACGGCAAGCCGCCCCACGCGCCCCCGCGGTCACCGGCGCGCGTCCCCCGAAGGGACGCTCCTCGGGCGCGCGGGGCCGGGCGCCGCAACGGCGCGCCGACGATCCTGGACGATCACCCGGTGGGCCGCAGGGCACGCCCAGGAGTGAGCCCGGTCAGGGCCCCGCGCGACAGCACCCGCACCCCCGACACCAGCACCTCCGCGATCCCCGTCGCCGGAGTGCGCGGCGCGGCGTACGTCGCCAGGTCGGCCACCGTCCTCGGGTCGACCACGATCACGTCGGCCACCAGTCCAGGCCGCAGCAGCCCCCTGTCGAGCAGTCCGAACCGGCGCGCCGGATGCGACGCCAGGTGGACCGCGGCCTGCGCCCACGTCCAGTCGCCCAGTTCCCTGACGTGCACCCCGAGGAAGCGGGCGAACGCCCCCCAGCCCCGCGGGTGCGGGTGCCCGCCGACGTAGATCCCGTCGGAGCCGCCGGTGTGCGCGGGGTGGCGCAGGATCCGCCGTACCGACTCCTCCCCCTCGGGTCCCTCGTCGGGCCGTGCCACCACGCATCCCGCCTCCAGGCGCGTGTCGACCAGCAGCCTGCGGCAGAACTCCGCGGACGTGACCCCCTTGCGGCCCGCCGCCTCCACGATGGTCAGCCCCTCGGCCCACTCCTCGCCTGGCGCGTGCGACACCGTCAGCCGCGGCCACAGGCCCTCGAGAGTCGGCCACCAGTCCGCGAGCGAGGACGACTCGAGCACGTCCAGCGCCCTGTCCACCTCGGCGGCCGGCACCTGGGGCGGCAGCACGATCATCGCGAGGATCGTGCTGCCGCGCAGGTAGGGGTAGGTGTCGAAGGTGAGGTCGATCTCGCGGGCGAGCGCGTCCTCGACCAGCGGAAGCAGCACGTCGGCGGGGCCGTGCAGGTGGGAGACGTGCATCGGCGCGCCCGACGCTCTGGCGATCTCGACCACCTCCGCCATCCCGACGCCCGCTCCGGTGCCGTAGGCGCGCATGTGGGTGACGTACGGCAGCGCGCCCAGCGGCCGGCAGAGCGCGGCGAGCTCGGCGGAGGAGGCGTTGCGCCCCGGCAGGTACTCCAGGCCGCTCGACAGCCCGACCGCCCCTTCGGACAGCCCGCGCTCGACGAGGCCCAGCATCTGGGCCAGCTGCTCGGGTGAGGCCTCCGCGGGGGAGGCGCCCATGACCTCGTAGCGGATCGTGCCGTGCGGCAGCAGGTAGGCGGTGTTGAGCGCGGTCGCCCTGTCGTATCCGGCCAGCAGGTCGGCCACGCTCGCCGCGTCGTCGAGAAAGGGGTGCACCCCGTTGACGGCGGCGAAGTAGCGGGTGGCGTAGCCGACGGTCGCGGCCGAGCCCGGCGCGTAGGACAGGCCGTCCTGGCCGAGGACGAACGTCGTCACCCCCTGGCGCAGCGCCGCCAGCTGCACCTGGGCGTCGAAGACGAGCGCGTCGCCATGGGCGTGGCAGTCGATGAACCCGGGCATGACCAGCTGTCCCGTCGCGTCGATCACCTGCCCGGCCTCAGCCTCTCCGAGCCGCCCGATCGCGGTGATCCGCTCGCCGGTGATCCCGATGTCCGCCCTGAACGCCGGAGCCCCGGTGCCGTCGAGCACCCGCCCACCACTGATGACCACGTCGAACGTCACACGAAGATTCAACCATTACTCTGATTTGCTGCATTTCCTGCGGCGCATTTCACGGGTGAAATGCAGGTTGCGGGACCTCTATCCCTTTACTCAAGCAGTTTCATGCGCGCCGTGGCCTTACTCGCCGCCGCTTCGTCCTCGTGGGAAGCGCGGGCTTCGGCTCCCCTGCGGAGGAGCCGAAGCCCGCCCCGACGGGCGCCGCGACGAGCCCGGCCGAGGCGCGGGACGTCCCCTTCGGCAGCCACCGCGTCGCCTACGCCAAGGGCACGCTGCGCCCCAACCGGTCTGCGAGGGTCAGCTCCTTCCTGAGCGGGTGGCGCACGTCGTGTTCGGCAGGACGGGGTGCTCGGCGAGCAGGGCGCGGGCCTCGGCCCTGGCGAGGTTCCAGCCGTTCCACGGGTCGGGCTCGGCCAGGCCGTTGACGCGGACCACGTCGGCGAGGACGCAGCTGCGCAACGGCTCGGGGAGCCGGTCCAGCTCGGGGACGGCCTCCGCGCCGAGGTCGCCGACGTAGTCCTGGTCGATGCGCTCCACTCCCCTGATCTCGACCTGGGTCCTGGCGACCTGGAGGTCGGGGTTCCAGGCGGCGAACGTCAGCAGGCCGACCCCGGTGATCAGGACGAGGGTCCGCGGCAGCCACGCCGAGCCGCGGCCCGCCAGCCGTACGCCACCGGCCACGAGGACGGCGGCGAACACCGCGCCGAGCCACCAGATGGTCGCGGCGACCGAGGCGCGCAGGCGCGACAGGCCGTAGGCGTCGGTGTAGAGGTCGAGGCGGTGCATCGCGGAGATCAGGATGACCAGCGTGAACGCGCACAGCACGCCCAGCAGGATCGCCAGCGCCCAGCGGTCGCCGCGCTCGGCCCGCACCACGCTGCTGACCACGGCGACGATGGCGAGCACGAAGATGCTGACCACCATGAGCTGGAAGAAGCCCTGCCGCGCGTAGGCGGCGTAGGTGAGGCCGGTCGTGCGCAGCAGCCAGGCGTTGCTCCCGAACAGCGCGGTGACCTGGACGGCGACGAACGCGGCGAACAGCAGGTTGAGTCCGGTGAGCGGCACCACCCACAGGCTGCGGTTCAGCCTGGTCCTGAACGAGGGGCTGACCGGGTCGGAGACGGGGCGCATGGCCACCAGGACGGCCGCGGCCATCAGCACGGCGAAGACCGCGAAGACGAACAGCCGCAGCGGGAGCGTGCCCACCCAGTCGGGCGCGGTGAACAGCCGGTCGACGAAGGAGGCGAAGACCTTGTCCGCCGAGGCGAACAGCAGGCCGAAGATGACCAGGAGAACGGCGGTGATGGCGAGCCCCGCCACCAGCGGCATGACGCGCCGCCGTACGGTCAGCGTCTTGAGGGGGCCCGCGAGGAACCAGGGGACGGGGAAGACGGCCAGCGCCACCGAGATGCCGCCCCTGATCAGCGCCAGCCAGCCGCGGCCCGCGCCGGAGACGGCAATGGCGCCGAGTCCGAAGGCGGCCGCCAGCAGCGGCGGCACCAGCCAGTCGGCGTCCCTGACCGCGACCATCGCGACGAGCGCGTAGGCGACGAGGCCGAACGCGGCGGTCCACGGGGTGACCCTGCGCAGGACGGCGGGCAGCGCGGCCGCGCCGAGCACGAGCGCGACCAGCGCGATGCCCAGACCCGCCCTGGCGTACGGCAGCGCGACGGCGGCGAACACGCCCACCCCTAGCGCGGCGGGCAGCAGCCAGCGCGGCGTGTCGGGAAGCTCGGGCCTGGGAAAGAGCGGCGGCGGCACGTACGGCGGCGCGGGCGGCCTCGGCCCGTACGGCTGGCCCCCGGTCAGGACGCCCCCGGCCGGCCGGCTCTCGCCCACGGGCCGCCCTGCCACAGGACCCCCGGCCGCAGGGCTTCCGGCTGCTGGGACCCCGGTCGCTGGGCCGCCGGTCGTGGGACCTTCGACCGCGGGACCCGTGACCCCGGCCCCGGCGGGAGCGGGTCCAGGCACGGGCGCCGCCTGCGGGGGCGGCGGCTGGTGGGTCATCGCGGGATGCACCGGAGCGGGCGCCTGCCCCCTGGCCGAACCGATCGCCGAGCCGACGGCCGCCCCCACCGCGCTGACCACCAGCATCGCCAGGATTCCCACCGCGCTCCCGAAGAACAGCCCGATGAAGAAGGCGAGGAACAGGCCGATGAGGAAACCGACCCCCAGGCCGATCACGGTCCACAACATGACGCGCCCCACGCCGCCCGCCGGGCCTGGCTGCGGCTGGAGCGGGACCTGCCAGGTCGCGACCGGCTCCGGCCACGGCGCTAAGGGCTCCTTCGCCTCGGCGGGGACCTCCTCCGCCGGCTCGCTCTCCTTGTCCTGAAGGTCCGCCTGTCCCCCCTCGGGGGTGTGGGCGATCCCCAGTCGCGCCATGTCGGGTTCCATGGTGATCCTCTCTGGAAGGTCGACGACCATGCGGCACCCCGCGCCGTCGTCGATGCGGATGGATCCTCCGTGCAGTTCGACGATCTCCTTCACGATCGCCAGGCCCAGCCCCGATCCCCCGGCGTCGGCCGCCCTCGCCGCGTCGAGCCTGGAGAAGCGCTCGAACACCCTGGTCCGCGCCCCCTCCGGGATCCCTGGGCCCCGATCGGCCACCAGTAGCCGCACCCCTGTGCCGTGCCTGTGCGCCGACAGGGTGACCAGGCCGGAGCGGGGGCTGTGCCGTACCGCGTTGTCGAGGAGGTTGGCCAGGACCTGCGCCAGCAGGTCGGGATCGGCCCGCACCACCAGGCCCCGCGCGCAGACGGGCGTGATGGTGACGTCGTCCCGCGCCATGGCGGCCTCGCGGGCCGCCTGTTCGAGCAGGGGCTCCAGCGCGACCGGCTCCGCCTCCAGGAGGCGCACGCCCGAGTCGAGCCGTGACAGGTCGAGGAGCTGGGCGACCAGGCGGCCCAGGCGCTCGGTCTGGGCGAGAGCCGTGCCCATGGTGACGGGGTCGGCGACGGAGACGCCGTCGACCACGTTCTCCAGGACCGCGCGCAGGCCCGTGATGGGCGTGCGCAGCTCGTGAGAGACGTTGGCGACAAGCTCGCGGCGCTGCCTGTCCACCTCGCCGAGGTCGGCCGCCATCGCGTTGAACGCCCTCGCCAGCTCGCCCACCTCGTCGCGGGAGGTGGCGCGGACGCGCAGCGAGTAGTGGCCCTTCGCGACCGTCTGTGCCGCGGAGGCGAGCTGGCGCAGCGGCTTGGTCATGCCGTGCGCGAGCACCTGCACCATGATCAGGGCGAGGATGCTGGCGACGGCGATCCTGACCTCGCGGGAGGCCCCCGCGTTCAGCCCGACCTCGTTGACCACGAACGCCGTGCCCACCGCAAGGACGATGACGATGCCCAGCTTGACCTTGATGCGGCCGAGGAAGTCGAGTGGTCTCATCGGCGCACCAGGGCGTAGCCGACGCCGTGCACGGTGCGCACGACGTCGGAGCCGAGCTTGCGGCGCAGGGCGCGCACGTGGCTGTCGACGGTCCTGGTGGCGGCCGCCTCGGAGAAGCCCCAGACGTCCGAGAGCAGCCTGTCGCGCTCGAAGACCTGGCCCGGCCGCTCGGCCAGGCGGCGCAGCAGGTCGAACTCGGTGCGGGTGAGCTGCGCCTCCGTGCCGCGAACGAACACCCTACGGGCCGCGGTGTCGATCTCGACCTCGCCCACCCTGATCACGGTGTCCTCGATCGCCAGCTGGGCGGCCCGCTCGACCCTGCGCAGCAGCGCGTGGATCCTGGCCACCAGCTCGCGCATGCTGAACGGCTTGGCGAGATAGTCGTCCGCGCCCACGCCGAGCCCGACGAGCACGTCGGTCTCCTCGCCGAGCGCGGTCAGCATGAGCACGGGCACAGGGCGCGCGGCCTGCATCCTGCGGCACACCTCCAGGCCGTCCAGTCCCGGCAGGAGCCGGTCCAGGATCACCAGGTCGGGTTCCGCTCTGCCGTACGCGATGAGGGCCGCTTCGCCGTCGCCCGCGACGCGCACGTCGAAGCCTTCGGCGGCCAGCCGGTTGCGTACGGCCAGCGCGATCGTCTCGTCATCCTCGACCACGAGGATGCGTCGCTGGTCTGCCACGGACAGCAGCGTAGAAGGGACGTGTGCAGACGACACTCCCCAAGATGTGCACATCCCGTGCAGACTTGTCCGTCGTGGACGTCACCGCTTATCTGCGCAGGCTCGGCCTCGAGAGCGCGCCTCCTTCCGTGGACCACCTCCGCGCGCTGCACGCCGCGCACGTCGAGCGCGTGCCGTACGAGGCGCTGGAGATCTGGCTCGACCGGCCGACCACGGTCGAGCCCGCCGAGTCGGCGGCGCGGATCCTGAGCGGGCGCGGCGGCTACTGCTACCACCTCAACGGCGCCCTGTCCGCGCTGCTCGCCGCGCTCGGCTACGAGGTGACCAGGCATGTCGGCGGCGTGCAGAACCACGGCACCGAGCCCGGCGTCACCGGCAACCATCTGGTGCTGACCGTACGGCTGCCCTCGTCCGACGGTCCGGACGAGTGGCTGGTCGACGCGGGGCTCGGCGACGCGCTGCACGAACCGCTGCCGCTGGTCGAGGGCCGCTACCGGCAGGGCCCCTTCGAGTACGGCCTGCGGCCCTCGGAGGTCGCGCCCGGCGGGTGGCGCTTCGACCACGATCCACGTGGTTCGTTCGTCGGCATGGACTTCGGCATGAAGCCGGCGGAGATGTCGGAGTTCGAGGCGATGCACGAGGAGCTGTCCACCTCGCCGACGTCCGGCTTCGTCAGGGTGGCGACGCTCAACCGCAGGGACGCCTCAGGCGTCGACATCCTGCGCGGCCTCGTGCTGACCAGGATCGGCGCCGACGGCGGCGGCTCGACCACGATGGAGAGCGCGGCCGACTACTTCCACGCCCTTGAGGACGTCTTCGGCCTCGACCTTCCCGCCGCCGACAGGTCACTGCTGTGGGGCAAACTCGTCAGGGCTCACGAGGCGTGGACGGCCTCGGCCAGCACGTCCTCGACGGGCGACGGCTTGACCCCCAGCACCTCCTCGGTCTCGGAGTAGTCCACGACGAAGGGGCGTCCCGGCTTGACCAGGACCTCGTTCAGCTCGCTCCAGAAGGCGTCGGTCAGCGCGAGCAGCGCGATGTCCCTGTCGTTCATGAGGTCGAGCCTGGGCTCGGGAACGCCCGCCACCTCGGCCAGCCTGGTGGCCAGTTCACGCACCGAGTGCGTGACCGTCGGCACGTGCCAGGCCCGCCCCCACACCCTCTCGTCCCTGGTCGCGGCGACCAGGGTGCGGGCGGTGTCGCCGACGGCCGAGTAGCTGTGCGGCACGTCGAGCGGCTGTGGCACGAGGGCGAGTGCCCCCGCCAGCACCTGCGGCTGGACCATCAGGCTGAACACCGACACCACTCCGGCGCCGTAGAACTGGGCAGCCCGCACCTCGGTCACCTGGGCTCCCGAGGCCGCGGCCGACTCCCAGATGTCGGCCCGCACCCTGCCCTTGGGGCCCTTCGCCCTCAGCGGCAGGTCCGGCGTGATCGGGCCCTCCACGAGGCCGTAGCCGTACAGGTTGCCCAGCATCACGTACGGCGTGCCCGTCCGCCTGGCCGCCTCCAGCAGCGACGCCGCCAGCGCGGGGAACTCCGCCGGCCACAGGTGGTAGGCAGGGGCCGCACAGTTGATCAGATGGTCGGCGCCGTCGAGCAGTTCGACGAGCCTGGCGGTGTCGGAGGCGTCGGCCGCGACCCGCTCGATCAGCGGGTGCTCGGGTCCGGCTCCCTTGCGGCTGACCATGCGCACGCGCTCGCCGTCGTCGGCGAGCAGCCTCGCCGTACGGCTCGCCGTCGCACCCGCACCGGTGATGACATGAAATCTCTGCATGCCTCCACCCTCGTGACAGGGCGAGGCATGCGATAGTGGCCTGAATGCCAACCATCCGGAGGATCTGGCCATGCATCGGATAGCGGTCGTCGTCACACCGCCCGTGATGAGCTTCGACGTGTCGATCCCGCACATGGTCTTCGGCGGCACGACCGGCTACGAGATCCAGGTCTGCACCGCCATACCGGGAACGACGGCGACCGTCGGCGGTCCGCAGATCCACGTCCCCGACGGCCTGGAGGTCGTGCGGGGCGCCGACACCGTGATCGCCGTCGGCAGCGGCGGCGAGGACGCCCACCCCGACACGCTCGACGCCCTCCGCGTGGCGCACGCCGCCGGGGCGCGCATCGCCTCCCTCTGCACGGGCGCGTTCGTGCTCGCGCAGGCGGGGCTGCTCGACGGGCGCGACGCCACCACCCACTGGGGTCTGGCCGGCGACCTGGCGGACCGCTTCCCCTCCGTGAACGTCCGCCCCGACGTCCTCTACGTCGAGGACGGCGGCGTCTTCACCTCCGCGGGCGCGGCCGCCGCCATCGACCTCTGCCTCCATCTGGTCAGGCTCGACTTCGGCGCCGCCGCCGCCAACGCGGCCGCCCGCCTCGCCGTCGTCTCCCCCGTACGGCCCGGCGGCCAGGCCCAGTTCATCGAGACCCCGCTGCCTCCCGAACGGGGCACCTCGCTCGCCGGCACCCGCGCGTGGGCCCTGTCCCTGCTCGACCGGCCCCTCACGCTCAAGGACCTCGCCGCCCACGCCCGCACCAGCGTCCGCACGCTGACCCGCCGCTTCCACGCCGAGACCGGGCTCAGCCCGCTGCAGTGGCTGCTCCACCAACGCGTCGACCGCGCCCGCGAACTTCTCGAAACCACCAGCCTCCCCATGGACCAGGTCGCCGCCCGCAGCGGCCTGGGCAGCGCGGACTCCCTTCGCAAACACCTCACCACCAGGGCGGGGCTCACGCCGAGCGCGTACCGGGCCACGTTCACCCGCCAGCTGTGATGGTGGCATTTCCCGACAAACCGCTATCGTGCTGTGTCGCTGCACGCGTTTGGACGGAGAGATCACCATGAACGGCCAACGCCGGCTGGCCGGACGCTATCGGCTGCTGAACCCCCTGGGCGTCGGGTCCCTCTGGCTCGCCGCCGACGACCTGATGCGCCGCGACGTCGGAATCAGGGAGGTACCCCTCCCACCCGACCCCTCGGCCCGCAGGGAGTTGTGCGGCGCGGTAGGACGCGAGGTCGGGCTCGTCACCGGACTCGGACACGCCTCCATCGAGGCGGTCCACGAGGTGATCGTCGAGGACGGCACGCCGTGGCTGGTCGTCGACCTTCCCCAAGGACGCACGCTCGAACAGACGGTCCTCGAACGACGCCCGCTCCCGGCCGTCCAGGTGGCCAGGATCGGCGTGCACCTGGTGGCGGCGCTGCGCGCCGTCCACGGTGTCGGGGTCGTCCACGGCGACATCCAGCCGTCCACGGTCATCCTCACGCCGACGGGCCGGGCGGTGCTGACGGGCTTCGGCGTGGCGACCCCGTTCCGGCCCCCAGGCGTCGGACCGGCCGCGGACCTGTGGTCGCTGGCCGCGACGCTCCACTTCGGACTCGAGGGCCGCCCTCCCGAGCCCGGACAGCCGATCGGCGGGCCGCTCGGTCCCCTGCTGACCGACATGCTCCACCCCGACCCCGCCGCCCGCCCGTCCGCCGAAACGGTGGCCGCCGCCTTCGCCAACCTCGCGGGCACCGCCCCACCACCCTCCGCGTCATCGCCCTCCACCCCGTCCCGCCCTCCTGCCGCGTCGGAACCCGCCCCCTGGGAACCGTCCCCCGGCCCCCCTCCGGACCCCGCCGCGCCCACCCCGGCGTCGTCGCCCGCACTGTGGGAACCACCCACCCCCGGCCCCTCCCCGGACCCCGCCGCTCCCTCCCCCACGCCGTCGCCCGCACCGTGGGAACCACCCACCCCGGGCCCCTCCACGCCCGGCTCGGACCCTTCCGCTTCCGGGGCGGGCCCCTCCGCGCCACCGCCGTCCGGCTCGGCCTTCTCCACGGCTCGGCCGGTGATCGGAACTCCTGGATCGGGCCCGCACGCCGCGCCTCCGCCACCCCCCTTCACCCCCGCGCACCCGGTCGCGACGCCCGCGTCGACCCCGTGGTCACCACCGACGGCCGCCGCCGACGCCGAAAAGACCCAGGTCGTGGTCGTCCACCCGGCCGTGGATGCCTCTCGTCAAGACCCGCTGGAGGTGACCCGCCCCGCGATGCGCCACGAGGCCCTCCACCTCGACGCCTTGGAAGCGACCAGGCCTGCGCCTCGCCAGGAGTCACGTCCTCTCGACCCCCTGGAAGCCACCCACGTCGCGTCTCGGCCGGAGCCCTCCGAGCTCGACTCCCTGGAAGACACCGACGCCGCCTCTCGCCAGGAGACCTCCGAACTCGACTCCCTGGAGGCCACCAGGCCTGCCCATCACGCCGAGCCCCCCGCCGACCCGATGGCCGCGCAGGGAGCACCCCAAACCCCAGCCTTCGACCCCACAGGCCCCGAACAGCCATCCCATGGCCCAGGCTTCGCCTCCCCCGGACCCGAGGGTGTCCACCACGATCCAGGCTTCGCCTCCACAGGGCCCGAGGGTGTTTCCCACGGTCCAGACTTCGCCTCCACAGGGCCCGAGAGAGTCTTCCACGGCCCGGGTTCTGGCCCCACAGCCGAGGGTGTGCCTCACGGCCCGGGGTTCGGCCCCATGGGACCGGAAGGAGCACCTCAGGGGCAGGGATTCGGCCCGCCGGGACACGAGCAGGCATCCCACGGCCCAGGTCTCGACGCGGCGGCTCACGAGCAAGCACCCTACGGTTCAGGACTCATCCCGCCGGGACACGAGCAGGTACCCTACGGTCCAGGGCTCGACATGGTGGGGCCCGATGGGGTGCTGGGCGGTCCGGTGGGGCACCCGGCAGATCCGGTGGGAGCGCCGTCCGCCCCATGGGCGCCGGGTTCTGGGGGTCCGCCTCCCGGTCCCGTGGGCCCGCCCCCCGGTCCTGGAGGTATGCCGCCCGGGCACGGCCAGCCGTACCCTCTGGCAGGGAACGGCCCCGCCCCCGCCGGGGATGCTCCCGCGACGCCGGGAAAGCCCTCGTTGCTTCGTCGGGTGCTACGACGAGGCCCCAAGGGCAACAAGACAGCTCCCCCGCAGCCTGGCGGACCGCCCACCGGCTGGGGGCCCATGCCTGCCCCTCCCGTGGTGGGAGGGCCGATGCCCGCCGACGCCCCCTCCGCGCCTTGGGGCCCGCCGCACGCACCCGTCGACCCTTCGGCCGGCGGATCCCAGCCACACCAGCCAGGACCCGTCGGGCCTGAGCAGCTCGCTCCTCCCGCTGGGGCCGGGCAACCCGCACCTCACCCCGGCAACCTCCCGCCCTCGTGGGGACCACCGCCGGGGCCGGAGAGCTGGGGTCAGCAACCCACCGCCGCCCCCGGCCCATGGGGGCAACCCGACCACAACGCCCCCGGCGTGTGGGGACCATCCAACGAGAACCCCCCTGGGGCGTGGGGACCGCCTGCTGGAGCCGGGCCCGGCTCGTGGGGACCACCCAACGAAAACGCCCCCGGAGCGTGGGGGCCACCCCACGACAATGCCTCTGGAGGGCGGGGGCCGGACGGTGGGAACGGGTCGGCGCCCTTGGGGCCGCAGAACGGGAACCCGCCTGAGGCGCGGCCGCCTGCCACGCCCATGAGCTGGGGTGTCACCGACGACGCCGCCCCACCAGTGCTCGCCTCGATGCCTGGTGAGCCCGAACCTGTGCCGATCGTCGAGACGACGGCTCCGTTCAGGCGGCCGACGTTCACGGGCCCGCTGGTATTGACTGACCAGCCGCATGGCGCGTCGAGCCGGCACGAGGCGGGCCCTGAGCAACCACCGCGTCCCCTCGAACACATCCTCCACGCCGCGGGCCCATTGGCTCCCGAAGAGGCGGCGGCGGTCGGCCTGGGGGTGCTCGACCTGCTGGCCCCGCTCCACGACTCGGGCCGGTATCACGGCGACCTGCGGCCGGAGACCATCCTGGTGGGCGGTGGCGGGCAGGTGACGCTGGCCGATCCCGCGCCCGCACAGGGGATGTCCCCCTACACCGCCCCCGAGGGGAACGTGGGCCCGGCCGCCGACCTGTGGTCGCTCGGCGCGACGCTGTTCACGGCCGTCGAGGGACGCGCCCCCGCGCCCGGGGCCCCCTTGACGCGGGCGGGGGTGCTCGCTCCCGTGCTGTTCCGCCTGCTGTCCGGCTCGCCCCGCCAGCGGCTCACGGCCGATGAGCTGCGCCTCGACCTACGGGCGATCGCCGCGGTGCCCAGTTCGTCCCGACCGTGACGGTCACGACCCGACACGGTCACGACCCCCGGGGTGGTCACGACCCCGGGGTGTGTGGCGGCCGGGGCGCTCACGGGTTGCGTCCACGGACGTCGGGCGGGAGCCGGTGAACGGGGGCACGGGGCGGAGCCGTACTGAAAAATGAGATATATCGCGGATGGAACCGTCCGGAGGCTCCCGATCGTTGAACCGACGACGCAGAATGTGGAGAGGCGGGGCGCACGGGCTCCGCGTTCGGAGGGATGTTGAGGATGTCGCCCGTCCAGAAGTACGCCATCGGCGCCGGTATCGCCGTCCTGTTCTCGTGGATCTTCCTGCCCGGCTGGCTCACGCTGCTCGTGGTGCTCGGCGTGGTCGCCGCGCCCGTGGTCGGCTACATGATGCTCGACCCCTCGCAGCGTGAGCGGCTCAAGAGGGCCCGCAGGCGCGGGATCGGCGGCTAGCTCCAGGATGAGACCGGCGGCGCGAGGGGGCCATCAGGCCGCGATGGCCTCCCGCACCCTGGCCGTCACCCGGCGCTCGATGTAGAACGACAGCAGCGGCACCGTGCCCGCGAGCATGATGCCCAGCATGTAGCCCCAGCTCCAGCGCGCCTTCATGCCGAGGTTCATGACGGCGATCAGGTAGAGCATGTAGAGGAACCCGTGGATCGGCGAGACGATCTTGGAGGGGGCCGGGATCTCGAAGCCGTACCGCAGCACGATGGCCGTGCAGAGCACGAGCAGCATGGTGCCGACGATGTACGCGAGGACCCGGAAGGGCTTGAGTGCGGACTCCACGATCATCAACCTTCTAGAGCGACTTCGGGTTCGGGGGACTTGCTGGAGCGTACGGCGTCGCGGACGAAGTGGAACCACATGAACACGGCGAATCCCGCGAAGATCCACCAGTTGGCCGCGTAGGCCAGGTTGCGCCAGGTCAGAGTGCCGCCGGTGACCGGTGCCGCCACCTTGACCGGCGCGAGGCCGGGGGTCTGGGCGACCACGAACCCGTTGCGCACCTTCTGCCCCCGCCACAGGTTGATCAGCTCGGCCGTCGAGACCGTCTGCACCTGTCCGGTGGGCACGCCCTCGGGCCGCCGCTGGACGCTGTCGGTGCCCTCGGGCATCCGCAGCCGCCCGCTCACCGTCACCTCGCCGGTCGGTACGGCGACGCCGGGGTCGTTCGGCTTGGCCACCCAGCCGCGCACGACCGGCATGAGCGTGCCGTCGCGCAGCGCGAGCGGGGTGAGCACCCAGTAGCCCTGGTCTCTGGAGACGTTGCCGCCAGGCGCGGCCACGTCGGGCCTGCGGTCGGCGACGAGCAGCTGGCGTCCCGCGTCGTAGGCGCCGGAGGCGGTGACGCGCCGTCCCACCGAGGTGCCCTCGATCTGGGCGCCCACCCTGCTGAGCGATTCGACGGCGACGGGCGCGGGGTCGGTGGTGACGGTCGGCTTGCCCGAGTCCTCGAAGACGCCGAGCTGCCAGCGGCCGAGCAGGATGAAGGAGACGAGAACCCCGATCGCGAGCACGTGCAACCCGAGCATGCGGGGCGCGAGCAGGGTTCTGAGCATGCGTCCACGCTATCCGGCCATACCTGCGGTCCGATAATCGACTGCCCCACCGAGTCATGCCAAAAGGCACAAATCCACCAGCCGATCCCGCTAGAGTGCATCGCATGTCTGACCAGCACATCGACCCCGCGGGGAACACTCAGCAGTTCCGCGCGTTCGCCGAGCGGTCCGAGAAGGAGTCGGCGGCCGCGCCCAAGCGCTCCGCCGCCCTGCCGATCATCGCGGTGGTGCTCGCCGTCGCCATCGTCGGCGTGATCGCCTACTTGCTCCTGGTCTAAGCGCCAGGGGCCCTTCACCCGCCGTTCGACGAGGTCGCGGCGGGTTCTTGTCGTTTCGGGACACCGTGACGCCTGGTCCCGTCACCCTTCCGCACGGTCACCACCTCTGGACCTGGCCCCGCATGTCCAACTACATTGGACTTTGTGTCCAATAGAGTCGACCTGGACAGGTTCCGCGAGCTGCAACGGCTCGCCTACCAGGGCGCCGAGCACGTCGCCTCCCGGCTCGAGCCCGGCGTGAGCGAGCGGATGGCCGCCGCCGCGCTGCGCAGATGGCTGGAGCGCCACGGCGTCGACGACTGGTTCCACGTGCCGTTCGCCTGGTTCGGCGATCGCAGCGCCTTCAGGGACTTCAGGATCCCGACGCAGTTCCTGCCGACCAACCGCCGCCTCGAACCGGGCATGCCGTACGTGCTGGACGCGGCGCCCGTCATGGACGGCTACGTCGCCGACATCGGCTTCTCCGGCTGCCTGGGCGGCAACGCCGCGTGGACCCGGCTCGATCACGACCTGTCCGCGCACCGCGCGGACATCCTGGACCTGGTACGGCAGCGCCGCACGTTCCGGGACATCTACCGGGCGGTCGACGACCGGATCAAGGAGCAGGGCCACACCAACCGCCACCAGGTCTATCCAGGGCGCGTGATCGGCCACCGGGTCGACCGCATCCGCGTGGGCGGGCCGAGGTTCGTCGTCTTCGACTCCTTCGGCTTCAGGACGCTCAGGACGATCGGCCGCGAACTGGTCAAGGAGCGGCTGGAGGGCCGCTCGCCGCTCTGGGCGGGCGGCAGGGCGTCGGCCCACCCGCCCACGCCGGGCCTGTGGGCCGTCGAACCCCACCTCGGCACCGAGGGCGACACCGTCGGGGCCAAGTTCGAGGAGATCCTGGTGGTCACCGAGGACGACGCGTTCTGGCTCGACGACGACCTCCCCCACGTCCGCCGCTGGAGGGCGGCGTGATCAAGCCGCGCAGAGTGCGTTTCTCCTGGGAGGACACCCCGCTGCACTGGGTGCCGGGCGATCCCTTCACCACGCACCTGATCAACGTGCTGCACATGCTGCTGCCCGCCGGCGAGCGCTGGTTCGTGCACGTCTTCAGGCAGGCCCTGCCGTACGTCACGGATGAGACGCTGCAGGCCGAGGTCAAGGGCTTCATGGGGCAGGAGGGCACGCACGCGGTGGCGCACCAGCGCGTCCTGGAGCACATGAAGGAGCAGGGCCTCGACCCCACCCCCTACGTCGAGAACGTCGAGTGGCTCTTCGAGCGCATGCTCGGCGACCACACGATGCCGCCGATGGCCGAGAGGTTCTGGCTGAAGGAGCGGCTGGCGATCATCGCGGCGATCGAGCACTACACGGCGGTGCTCGGCGACTGGATCCTGCACGCGACGCCGCTGGACGAGGCGGGATCCGACCCGGTGATGATGGACCTGCTGCGCTGGCACGGCGCCGAGGAGGTCGAGCACCGCAGCGTGGCCTTCGACCTGTTCACGCACCTCGACGGCTCCTACGCGCGCAGGGCGCGCACGATGGTCGTGACCGGGCCCGTCCTGATCTACCTGCTCAAGCGGGGCGCGGGGTTCCTGCTGGCCAACGATCCCCTGGTGGCGGGGCGCATCGAGGCCAGGTGGACCCACTTCTTCCACCGCGCGCACCAGGGCAGGGTGCCGACGATGCGCAGCCTGGCGCTGGCCATGCCCAGGTACCTGCGACCCGGCTTCCATCCCAGCCAGGAGGGCGACCTGAAGGCCGCCCTCGACTACATCGCCATGTCACCCGCGCATGCCGAGTTCGAGTCCTACAGGAGGTCCCGTGGAAGCCAGTGACAAGCCGGGAATTGTCATCATCGGTTCGGGTTTCGCCGGGATCGGGATGGCGATCAAGCTGAAGGAGGCCGGGTTCCACGATTTCGTGATCCTGGAGAAGGCGGACGACCTGGGCGGAACCTGGCGGGACAACACCTACCCCGGCTGCGCGTGCGACGTCCCTTCGCACATGTACTCCTACTCCTACGAGCTCAACCCCGGCTGGTCGCGGATGTTCTCCCCGCAGGAGGAGATCTGGGAGTACATGCGGGCGTGCGTGTGGAAGTACGGCATCGACCCTCATCTCCGGTACGGCAAGCAGGTGGTGAGCCTCGAATACACCGGCAGGGAATGGGAGATCACCACGTCGGACGGCCAGACGCTGCGAGCGAACGCGGTGATCTCCGCCATCGGCGCCCTTCACGTACCGAAATTTCCGGAAATCTCGGGTGCTTTCGCTGGGCCCGCCTTCCACTCAGCCGAATGGGACCACGGCGTCGACCTCAAGGGCAAGCGCGTGGCGGTCATCGGCACCGGCGCCTCCGCCATCCAGTTCGTCCCCCAGATCGCCACCGAGGCCGCCCAGCTGACCGTCTTCCAGCGCACACCCCCGTGGATCCACCCCAAGCCCGACTTCGCCGTCCCCGACCGGATGAAGCGGCTGCTCAAGCTCCCAGGAGCCGCCCGCGCCCTGCGCAACGGCATCTACTGGACGCTGGAGACGAGAGCCCTCGGCTTCGCCGTCGACCCCAGGCTGATGGCCTTCCACGAGAACCTGGCACTGCGGCACCTCGAACGTCAGGTGCCCGACCCCGAGCTGCGCCGCAGGCTCACCCCCGACTACACGATCGGCTGCAAGCGCATCCTCATCTCCAGCGACTACTATCCCGCGCTGAGCAGGCCGAACGTCTCACTGGTCACCGACGGCATCGCCGAGCTCCGCGACCACGCGGTCGTCGACGTCACGGGCAAGGAGCACGAGGCCGACGTCGTCGTCTACGGCACCGGCTTCAAGGTGACCGACGCGCTGCAGGAGCAGCGGATCGTCGGCAGGGACGGCCTGAAGATCCAGGACGCGTGGCAGGACGGCATCGAGGCCTACTACGGCATCGCCACCGCGGGCTTCCCCAACCTGTTCTTCCTGCTCGGGCCCAACACGGGGCTCGGCCACAACTCGGTGGTCTTCATGATCGAGTCGCAGGTCCGGTACGTCATGGACTGCCTGCGACTGCTGTCCAGGACGCAGGCGAGGGCGATCGACGTCAGGCCCGAGCGGCAGCGGGCCTTCAACGAGCGGCTACAGGAGCGCCTCAACCGCCTCGTATGGAACGAGGGCGGATGCCGGTCCTGGTATCTGGACGAGCACGGAGTCAACCGGACGATCTGGCCGGGCTTCACCTTCGAGTACTGGGCGCGCACCAGGAGGATGAAGCCCGACGCCTTCGAGCTGATCTACTGACTAGCAGTAGCGGGCGGGGGCGACGCGGTCCATCTTGTGGCCGAAGCGCCGGAGGTAGTTCGGGCTGTAGTCGCCACCGCCCGCCCTGCGCCGCTCGTTCCAGCTCCACTCGGAGTCGCCCGTGTCGACGAAGCAGACCTCGGTGTTCGCCACGAACGAGCCCACCCGGTCGGCGTGCTCGGCGCCGATGTGGACGTTGCCGTCGGCCGCCCGCCAGGTGAAGACCTCGCCCGTGTAGTCGGCTCCCGCCCACAGGCACACGTCCGCCCGGCATGTGGGCCGCGGGGCGGCCTGGGCGGGCGCGGCGGGCAGGATCAGGGCGCCGGCGGTCAGGGCGGAGGCGAACACCAGGTGCATGCGGGGGTTCCTCTCGTGGCGAGATGCGGGACCCCCGCACGATAGATCTCTACGTGATCGCCTGACTACGATGAGCTATGGGGTTCTCACCACCATGGCACTGCCGCCGCCCCGCCGTACGGGCTCGGCCACGGCCTGGATCTTCCCCCTTCCGGTGAACTCCAGGGCGGTGGCCGCGCCGATCTCCGGGTTCAGGGCGAAGGTGTGGCCCCTGGCCTCCAGCTCGACCCGGTAGCGGTCGAGGAAGCCCTGCTCGGCCTGCGTCTGCGAGGTGTTGCGCTGGGTGGCCCTCGGCGCGGCGAGCGCGTCGGGCAGGTTCATGCCGAATTCGTAGCGGTTGACGATGATCTGCAGCACGGTCGTGATGATCGTCGAGCCGCCGGGCGAGCCGACCGCCAGCACCGGCTTGCCCTCGTCGAGCACGATCGTCGGGGCCATGGACGAGCGGGGACGCTTGCCGGGCGCGGGCAGGTTCGGGTCGCCGGGGGCGGGGCCGGGGGTGAAGTCGGTCAGCTCGTTGTTGAGCATGACGCCGCGTCCCGGCACCACGATGCCGTTGCCGCCGGTGGACTCGATCGTGAGGTTGTAGGCGACCACGTTGCCCCAGCGGTCGGCGACGACCAGGTGCGTGGTCTCCGGGCCCTCCTGCGCCGGCGGGGTGACCGCCTCGTCCAGCGCCTCACCGCAGCCCGTGTAGGTGCCGTCGGGGGTGCCGGGGGCGGCGGGGTGCGCCATCGCGCGCTCGCCCACCAGGCAGGCGCGTTCCTTGGCGAAGCCGTCGCTGAGCAGTTCGGCCAGAGGCACGTTCGGGATGTCGCCGACGTACTTGCCGCGGTCGGCGAAGGACAGCCTCGACGCCTCCAGGTACTCGTGGAGGCCCACGGTGGGCAGCGCCTCCAGGATGTTGAGCGCCTCGCCGACCGTGGAGCCGCCCGAGGAGGGGATCGACATGCCGTACACCTGCATGCCGTTGTAGTCGACGCGTGTCGGCTCCCGCGTCAGCGCCCGGTAGGCGGTCAGGTCGGAGATCTCCATCAGGCCAGGCCGCACGTTGCGGGTCGCGCCAGGAGTGATCGGCGGGTTCTTGACCGTCGTGACGATCTCCTGGCCGAGCCGCCCGCCGTACAGCCACTCGGGGCCGCGCCTGCCCAGCTCGCGGTAGGTGTCGGCGAGCTCGGGGTTCCTGAAGACGGACCCGACGGGCGGCGGCGCGCCGTTCGGCAGGTAGAGCTTGGCGGTGGAGGCGATGTCCTTGAACCTGGCGGCGTTCGCGGCGGTCTGGTCGTGGAAGGTCTGGTCGACCACGAAGCCCTTGGACGCCACCTCGATCGCGGGCTTCAGCGCGTCACGCAGGCTGGTGGTGCCGAACTTGCGCAACGCCAGGTCCCACTGCGCGACCGTGCCGGGCACGCCCGCGGACAGGCCGCTGGTGACGGCCTCCTCGAACGGGATGCCCTCCAACGAGGTCGACGTCATCGCGGCGGGCGCCGTCTCGCGCCCGTCGATCGAGTAGACCCTGCCCCGCCTGGAGTCGTAGTAGACCATGAACCCGCCGCCGGCCAGGCCCGCGGAGTACGGCTCGGTGACGCCGAGGACGGCACCCGCCGCCACCGCGGCGTCCATCGCGTTGCCGCCCTTCTTCAGGACGCCCAGCGCGGCCTTGCTGGCGTCGAGGTCGACTGTCGCCACGGCCCCGCCGTACCCCTCGGCGACGGGCTGCTTCTGCGTGGCGGGCGGCGGCTTGTGATCCGCCGCCTGCCCCGCGACGGCGGGCGCGGCGACGAGGAACGGTGTGACGGCGACGAGAGCCAGGATGTGTCGGCGCATGATCCCAACAATGGACCAGCTACGCCGGTGGCGGTAGGGCCCCCTGCGACATCGGGAGGATGTGCAGGCGGCGCGGGGTCGTCTAGCGTGGGCTGGTGCGCAAGACCCCTTATTTCGCTCTGGTGGTCGCTGTGTTCCAGGTGATCGCCTCCCAGGGGGCGTACTACGGGCAGACCGACCGCGCAAAGGTCGACGCGACGGCCATCGTGCTGCTGCTCGTCGGGCCCGCGATGATGCTCCTCAGGCGCAGGTTCCCGAACACGTCGCTGGCCCTCACGCTCGTGGCGACCTGCCTGTACCTGTGGGGCGGCTACCCCTACGGCCCGGTGTTCGCCAGCCCGATCATCATGCTCTTCCAGACCGTCGCCGAGGGGCGCAGGAAGCTCGCGCTGATCGCCTCCGGCCTGACCACGGTCTTCTTCCTGATCTATTCGACCTGGCTGGTCAACCGGCCGTCGTCCGGCCTGTGGCACGTCCTGGCGATCGTCGCGGTCATGGCGCTGATCCTCGCCGCGGGTGAGCTGGCCCGGTACCAGCGCCAGGGGCGAGCCGAGCGGGCGCGGGTGGCCGAGGAGGAGTCCAGGCGGCAGGCCAGCGAGGAGCGCCTGACGATGGCGCAGGAGCTGCACGACGTGCTGGCGCACAACATCTCGCTCATCCACGTTCAGGCTTCCACGGCCCTTCACCTGATGGACGACGACCCCTCGCAGGCCCGCACCGCGCTCACCGCCATCAAGGGCGCCTCCAAGGAGGTGCTCGGCGAGCTGCGCTCGGTGCTGAACGTGCTGCGCGAGGGCGCGCCCCGGTCGCCGACCGCCGGGCTCGACCGGCTCAACGACCTGGTCGAACGGTCGGGGCTCGACGTGTCGCTCGAGCAGGTCGAGGCCCGGCCGCTGCCTGCCCAGGTCGAGCGGGCGGCCTACCGCATCGTGCAGGAGTCGCTCACCAACGCCGCCCGTTACGCGCCGGGGTCCCGGGTGTCGGTGCGGCTGGAGTACCTTCCCGCCGAGCTGATCATCACGGTCGCCGACACGGGGGCGTCGATGCCTGCCGTACTGGCCGAGGAGGGCAGCGGCAACGGCATCCCCGGCATGCGCGAGCGCGCGTCGGCGCTCGGTGGCACGCTGACCGCCGGGCCCACGAACACCGGATACACGGTCGAGGCCAGGCTGCCACTACCGGAGGAAACGCAATGATCAAGCTGCTGCTGGCCGACGACCAGGCGCTGGTGCGGGCGGGCTTCAAGGCGCTGCTCGACGCGCAGCCCGACATGAGCGTCATCGCCGAGGCCTCCGACGGGGCCGAGGCGGTACGGCTGTCGCGGGAGCACGCGCCCGACGTCGTGCTCATGGACATCCGCATGCCGGGCACCGACGGACTGACCGCGACCAGGCAGATGCCGCCAGGGCCCCGGATCATCATCCTGACCACCTTCGAGCTGGACGAATACGTCTTCGAGGCGCTGCGCGGCGGGGCCAGCGGCTTCCTGGTCAAGGACACCGAGCCGGCCGAGCTGATCCAGGCGGTGCGGGTGGTGGCGGCGGGCGAGGCGCTGCTGTCGCCGAGCGTGACCAGACGGCTGATCGCCGAGTACGCGACGCGGGCCAAGGAGCCCGTCGCCGCCGACGGGCTCGACCTGCTGACCGAGCGGGAGCGGGAGGTGCTGGCGCTGGTCGGGACGGGGATGACCAACGACGAGATCGCGGCCAGGCTGTTCATGTCCCCCGCCACGGCGAAGACGCACGTGAGCAGGTCGATGATGAAGCTGCACGCCCGCGACCGCGCCCAGCTCGTGGTCATCGCCTACGAGTCCGGCCTGGTCAAGCCCGGCTGGCTCTGACCGGGGGCGCATACACCGCCCGTCGTATCCCAGAACGCGACCGCTGTCCGATTCGGCGGCCTCCTCGCGCGAGCAGGCTGGTCCCAACGTCGAGAAAGGACAACAGCGATGCACAGCTTCTGGCCCGTCTTCCCGCTCTTCTGGATCCTGTTCTGGATCGCCGCCGTGACGCTCTTCGTCAAGGTCAGGCGCAAGGGCGTCTGGGGCGGGGCGCCGCCCAGCCGTACGGCGCCGGCCGAGCAGATCCTCGCCGAGCGCTACGCCCGCGGCGAGATGGACGACGAGGAGTACCTCCAGCGCTCGTCCGTACTGAAGTCGTAGGCGCGCCCGCCGTCCTGCTGCTGTGGCGGGGTGACGCCGACGTCGGTCGCGGGTAGGGGCGTGCCCCTCCCCGCGACCCCCGTGCCGTGCGCGTTTCCTCGTGAAGGTAGTGAATTGAACTACTGAGGCCGGAGAGAAAGTTCTCGTCGATTACACTCCGCGATCGAGTCATCACATGTCACCCTGGCGCAATGACGTGGTGGCAGAACGAGCGGGAGGTGGGGGCGCCGTCCGGGTCCGTCGAGACGCCCGCGCCGGTTCCTGCGCCCCGCTCAGGAGACGAACCCGATCTCCTTGTCGCCGCCCAGCACGGCGACGACCAGGCCGCGCACCGGCTGGGCAAGCTCTACGCCCAGCGTGGCGACCGCTCGGCCGCCCGGCACTGGTGGGAGCGGGCCGCGGCGGGCGGCAACATCGACAGCGCCTACAACCTGGGTGTCTGGCACGAGAAGCACGGCACGCTCGAGGAGGCCGTCCGCTGGTACGAGCTGGCGGCGGGGACCGGCGACGCCGAGGCCGCCGTCAACCTGGCCACCCTGCTGCTGGAGCAGCGCGGCGACGTCGACGCGGCGCGCAGGTGGTTCGAGGCCGCCGCCCACGCCGGGTCCAGGTCGGCGGCCAGGAGGCTGGCGCTGATCTGCGAGGACGCGGACGAGCTGCCGTTCGCCCGCGAGTGGCACCGCAGGGCCGCGGCCGACGGCGACGTCGCCTCCGCCCACGACCTCGGGTTCCTGTCCTACCAGGCGGGCGAGGAGGAGGAGACGGTCCGCTGCTGGGAGTACGCCGCGCGCGGCGGCCACGCCGAGGCGGCCTACCATCTCGGCCTGTTCCTGCAGGCCTCCCGCGATCCGGAGGGCGCCGAGGCCTACTACCGGCTGGCCGCCAAGAACGAGCATCCAGGCGCCGCCTCCCAGCTCGGCGGCATCGCGCTGTCGCGCAGAGACCTCCGTACGGCCCGCGCCTGGTTCGAGCGGGCCGCGCAGGCAGGGCGACTGGAGGACCAGCGGATGGCGGGGTTCGTCTGCGTGGAGCTGTCCGACTCGCAGGGGGCCAGCCACTGGTTCGGCAGGGCGGCGGCGAGCGGCGACGCCGAGTCGGCCTTCAACTTCGGCCTGCTGCTCATCGCCGAGCTCGGCGACCTGCAGGGCGGGCAGCACTGGTTCAGGCAGGCGGCGATGGCGGGGCACCATCGGGCGGCGATGGAGCTCGGTGGGCTGCTGTCGGCCACGGGGAACGCGCACGAGGCCGAGAAGTGGCTGGCCGACCCGCCGCCGCCGACCTGGGATCGACTCGCCGAGCCCGAACTGACCGCCCGGGCCGAACTGGCGGCCGCGGCGACGGCGCGCAGGGGCGGGGTGACGCTGCGGGTACGGGACCTGACGGAGATCCTCGGCACGTGGGACCTGCTCACCCGGCCGCTGCGGGACCACGCCGACGTGGTGGTGTGGCTGGTGGAGCGGAGCGGGCTGCGGTCGTCGGCGGTGGAGCACCTGGCGTCGGTGCGAACGACGATCGTGCGACCTGGGACGTCGCCGTGGCCCACCCCTTCGGAAGTGGAGCACGTGCTCACCACGGCCCGAGACCTCCGCCGACGCCTGGGATCCCGCTGAACCGCCCCCCGCACCCGACGTGCCAGATCCGCGATCCCGCAGGCGGGCGCGGACGCGGGAACGCCCGCCGGTGGTGTGCCGGCGGGCGTTGCTCGGGTGGTGGTCAGGCGGCGAGCACGTCGGCCACCGGCACGTACGGCAGGCCGAGCGCCTCGGCGACCGGCTCGTTCGTGAGCTGGCCTGCGTGGGTGTTGAGGCCGAGGGCGAGCGCGTGGTCCGCCTTCAGCGCCTCCTTCCACCCCAGGTTCGCCAGCTTGACCGCGTACGGCAGCGTCGCGTTGGTCAGCGCGTAGGTCGAGGTGTTCGCCACGGAACCCGGCATGTTCGCCACGCAGTAGAAGATCGAGTTGTGCACCTGGTAGGTGGGCTCGGCGTGCGTGGTGGGGCGGGAGTCCTCGAAGCAGCCGCCCTGGTCGATCGCGATGTCGACGAGGACGGAGCCCGGCTTCATGCGCGACACCAGCTCGTTGGAGACCAGCGTCGGCGCCTTCGCGCCGGGGATGAGGACCGCGCCGATGACCAGGTCGGCCTTGAGGACCTCCTGCTCGAGCGCGTAGGACGTGGACACGAGCGTCTTCAGCCGGCCCTGGTAGATCGCGTCGATGAAGCGCAGGCGGTCGATGTTGGTGTCGAGGACGGTGACGTCCGCGCCCATGCCGACCGCGATCTGGGCCGCGTTCAGGCCGGAGACGCCGCCGCCGATGACGACGACCTTGGCGGGGGCGACGCCGGGGACGCCGCCGGGCAGGACGCCGCGCCCGCCGTTGAAGCGCATGAGGTTGTAGGCGCCGACCTGCGGGGCGAGGCGGCCCGCGACCTCGGACATCGGGGCCAGCAGCGGAAGGGTGTTGCCGACCTGGACGGTCTCGTAGGCGATGCCGGTGGTGCCCGCCTTGAGCAGCGCGTCGGCGCAGTCCTTGCCCGCGGCCAGGTGCAGGTAGGTGAAGAGCACCAGGTCCTCGCGCATGCGGTGGTACTCCTCGGCGATGGGCTCCTTGACCTTGAGCACCATCTCCGACTCGCCCCAGACGGCGTCGGCGGAGTCGAGGATCTTGGCACCGGCGGCGAGGTACTCCTCGTCGGTGATGTGCGAGCCGAGACCGGCGCCCCGCTGGACGTGAACGTCGTGGCCGCCTCGAACCAGTTCGTGCACGCCGGCCGGGGTGGCCGCGACGCGGTACTCGTGGTTCTTCACCTCGGCGGGAACGCCGATCTTCATGGGTGGGTCCTTTCCTGAGAGGGGGTGCTTTAGAGGAGGTTCAGGCCTTCGACCAGAACGTTGCGGATGATCGACTCGATCTCGTCGAACTCCTTCTGCCCGGCGATGAGCGGAGGAGCGAGCTGGATGACCGGGTCGCCGCGGTCGTCGGCGCGGCAGTAGAGGCCGTTGGAGTAGAGCGCGTTGGACAGGTAGCCGCGGATGAGCCGCTCGGACTCCTCGGCGCTGAAGGTCTCCTTCGTCACCTTGTCCTTGACCAGCTCGATGCCCCAGAAGTAGCCGGAGCCGCGGACGTCGCCGACGATCGGCAGGTCCTTGAGCTTCTCGAGGGTGCTCTTGAACGCGCCCTCGTTACGGCTGACGTGGCCGAGCAGGTCCTCGCGCTCGAAGATGTCGAGGTTGGCCAGCGCGACCGCGGCGGAGACGGGGTGCCCGCCGAAGGTGTAGCCGTGGGCGAACATCTCGGCGCCGTCCTTGAACGGCTCGAACAGCCTGTCGTGCGCGATCATGGCGCCGAGCGGCGAGTAGCCGGAGGTCAGGCCCTTGGCCGAGGTGATGATGTCAGGCGTGTAGTCGAACTTCTGACCGCCGAACATCGTGCCGAGCCTGCCGTACGCGCAGATGACCTCGTCGGAGACCAGCAGCACGTCGTACTCGTCGCAGATCTCGCGCAGCCGCTGGAAGTATCCGGGCGGCGGCGGGAAACAGCCGCCCGCGTTCTGCACCGGCTCGACGAAGACGGCGGCGACGGTGTCGGGGCCCTCCATCTCGATGGCCTGGGCGACGCGGTCGGCGGCCCACAGGCCGTACTGCTCGGGCGTCATGCCCTTGATGCCGGAGATCTCGTCGGCGCGGTAGTGGTTGGTGTTCGGCACGCGGATGGAGCCGGGCACGAGCGGCTCGAACATCTGCTTGAAGGCGGGGATGCCGGTGATCGACAGGGCGCCCTGCGGGGTGCCGTGGTAGGCGATCTGGCGGCTGATGACCTTGTGCTTGAGCGGCTTGCCGGTGACCTTGTAGTACTGCTTGGCCAGCTTCCACGCGGTCTCGACGGCCTCGCCGCCACCGGTGGTGAAGAACACGCGGTTGAGGTCGCCGGGCGCCTCCTGGGCGAGCCGGTGTGCGAGCTCGGCCGCCTTCGGGTGGGCGTAGGACCACAGGGGGAAGAAGGCCAGCTCCTGCGCCTGCTTGGCGGCGGCCTCGGCCAGCTCGCTGCGGCCGTGGCCGACCTGGACGACGAAGAGTCCTGCCAGCCCGTCGAGGTAGCGCTTGCCGTGAATGTCGTAGATGTAGGCGCCTTCACCCCGCACGATGGTGGGGATCTCGTGCTCCTTGTAGGAGCTGTGCCGGGTGAAATGCAACCACAGGTTGTCCTGAGCGGCCTTGAGAACGTCGTTTTCGGGCTGCGTCATCGGTATCTTCCCTCGTGTCTGAACTCCCCACAGTGTGCATGTTCACATGGGGTGTTGCCAAGCGAAAGCGTGGCAACACTCTGCAAGAAATCCGGGATCCGCAGATCGCCTCTGTAATATCGACGAAATCCGCATGGCCCTTCGAAGCCCGTTTCCACCATGTGGAACCTTCTGTGATGCAATGAGACGTACTGTCCAGAACGACACCGGGGGACAACCCGTGACTCCTGACCAGCTAGAGAGCGCCGTCGCGGCGGGAATGCCCCAGGCCATCGAGGACCTGAAGCGGCTGGCGTCCATCCCCTCCGTGGCCTTCCCCGGCCACCCCGAGGAGCCCGTCCTCGCCGCCGCCGCCGCGACCGAGGAACTGCTGCGCAGCGTGGGCCTGCCGCACGTGCAGCGGATTCCCGTGGAGGGCAGCTTCCCCGCCGTCTTCGGCGAGGCGCCCGCTCCCCCCGGCGCTCCCACGGTGCTGCTGTACGCGCACTACGACGTGCAGCCCGCAGGCGACCCCGCGGCGTGGCGCACCCCGCCCTTCGAGCCCACCCTGATCGACGGGTCCCTGTACGGCAGGGGCACCGCCGACGACAAGTCGGGCATCATCTCCCACATCGCCGCCCTGCGCGCCTTCCACGGCCGCTTCCCCGTCGGCATCAAGGTGATCATCGAGGGGCAGGAGGAGTACGCAGGCGAGCGCCTGGAGGCCTTCGTCGAGCGCAACCCCGAGCTGGTCCGCGCCGACGCGATCATCGTCGCCGACACCGGCAACCCGCGCATCGGCGACCCCGCTGTCACGACGTCGCTGCGCGGCATGGCCGCCTTCACCATCGAGACGCGGACGCTGCGCGAGCCCGTCCACAGCGGCTCCTTCGGCGGCGCGGCCCCCGACGCGCTGGCCGCGCTCATGCGCGTGCTGACCGCGCTGCACGACGACAACGGCGACATCCGCGTCCCCGGCCTGCCGCGCGGCAGCTTCCTCGGCACCGGCCCCACCGAGGAGGAGTTCAGGAAGACGGCAGGCGTCCTCGACGGCGTCTCGCTTGTCGGTTCCGGCTCGCTCGCCGACCGCCTGTGGTCCTCCTACGCGATCACCGTGACGGGCATGGACGTCCCCACGGTCTCCGGCGCCATCAACGCCGTCCAGCCGGCGGCGCGCGCCAGGGTGACGGTCCGCATCCCGCCCGCGGGCGACCCCAAGACGACGCTCGACGCCATCACCGACTTCCTGCAGCAGGTCGCGCCGTGGGGCGTGAAGGTGAGCTTCAGCGACTTCGTCGTCGGGTCGGGCTTCCAGGCCGACTCGGGCGGCAGGGCGCGCTCGGCGCTCAACAGGGCCATGGAGCGCGCCTTCGGCCGCGCCCCCCGCGACGTGGGCGCAGGCGGGTCGATCCCGCTGGTCAACACGCTGCTCAAGCAGTTCCCCCTGGCCGAGATCCTGCTGTTCGGCGCGGAGGACGAGGACGCGGCGATCCACGCGCCCAACGAGCGGGTGAACCTGGAGGAGCTGCGCAGGGTGGTGACCACCGAGGCCCTCTTCCTGGCGGAGTACGGCGCGCCATCCGCCCTGGGGATCTGACCTCCACGGCATCACCCCCCCTGGGGCGCGCTACGCGCGAACGGGCTCGGACTCCTCCTCTGAGGGATCCGAGCCCCCGCGGCGCGTGGTTGGCTTTGTCTCATGGACGAGTCGCAGATCACCCGGTACCTGGACAGATTCGGTGCGACGCGGCCCGCTGAGCCGGACGCGGGAAGCCTGCGGGCTCTCCAGCTCGCGCACCTGGAGGCGGTGCCGTTCGAGAATCTGAGCATCCATCTCGGCGAGCCGATCTCGCTCAAGCCCGGAGCGTTGTTCGACAAGATCGTCGACAGCCGCCGCGGCGGCTTCTGTTACGAGCTGAACGGGCTGTTCGCCGAGCTACTGACCGCGCTCGGCTACCAGGTGACGATGCTGGCCGCCAGGGTCTTCCACGGCAGCACGCCGGGGCCGCTGTTCGACCACATGGCGCTGCGCGTCGATCTCGACGAGCCTTGGCTGGTCGACGTGGGCTTCGGCGACTTCGCCGACGAGCCGCTGCGGCTGGACGAGCGCGGCGAGCAGAGTGACGGCGGGGGTGTGTTCCAGATCGTTCCGGCTCCCAGCGGCTCCGGCGACCTCGACATCCTGCACCGGGGCGAGCAGGGCTACCGGTTGACCGCGCGGCCGTACGAGCTGGCGGACTTCGTCCCGACGTGCTGGTGGCAGACGACCTCAACGCAGTCGCACTTCACCAGGTCACCGGTCTGTTCGATGCGTACGGCCCAGGGCAGGACCACGATCAGCGGCCGCAAGCTGATCCATACCGTGCACGGCGAGCGCACCGAACGCGTTCTGAGCGAGATCGAGCTCCTGCCTGCCTACCTCGACCACTTCGGGATCGCGCTCGACCGGCCCCCGGCCGCCGGAGCATGAGGCGCGCCCGGAAGGGCCGGTAGTGGTCCTGCGGTTTCCGCGGGAAGTGGGCGTGTCGCGCCAGGCCACTCGTGCGTAGATTGGGGCGCCCGTGGCCGTACCACCAGGAAGCGCACATGATCAGCATCGGCAGGCTCCACCCGTCCGACAGGCCCGCGTGGGAGGCCCTGTTCCGCGCCTACATCGACTTCTACCAGCGCACCGAGCCCGACGAGATGTACCAGCGGGCATGGGAGGAGTTCGAGAAGGACACCAGGATGCACGCGCTCGGCGCCAGGCTGGACGGCCGGCTGGTCGGGATCACGCACTTCCTCGTCCATCCCAGCACCTCTGCGCCCGACGCGGACGCCTGCTACCTACAGGACCTGTTCACCGCCCCTGACGTGCGCGGAAAGGGCGTGGCACGGGCGCTGATCTCGGCGGTGACCGAGGAGGCGCGGCGGCGCGGCTGCGGGCGCGTCTACTGGCACACCCAGGAGTCGAACGGCACGGCGCGGCGCCTCTACGACAAGGTGGCCGAGAACCGCGGGTTCATCACGTACCTGATCCCGCTGCCATAGCGGGAGGGAAGCCGCCGGTGGCGATGGGTCCCCAAGCGTCGATCCGAATGCGGATGAGCGACTTGTCCTGGCGGCGCATGGCCGCGCGGTACTCGTCCCAGTCGGGGTGCTCGCCCGAGATGCACCGGTAGTACTCGACCAGCGGCTCCAGGGCCTCGGGCAGGTCGAGGACCTCGGCGCGGCCGTCGACCTGGACGTACGGCCCGTCCCACGTGTCGGACAGCACGCAGATCGACACCCGCTCGTCCCGCCTGGCGTTCTGGGACTTGGCCCTCGCCGGGTAGGTGGACACGACGATCCTGCCCTCCTCGTCGACGCCGCAGGTGACGGGCGAGAGCTGGGGCCGCCCGGTGGAGCGGGTGGTGCTCAGCAGGCCGCGATGCCGCGGGCGGAGGAAGTCGAGCAGCTCGGGCAGCTCCACGCGGCGGGCTGTGGCGATCGTCGGTGCCATTTCATGACCTTTCAGTGGGTGCGTGGGCATCATCACACACGCTCGGGGACGTTCGTCGCCATCCCATGCGTTAGCTTTTGTACTGACTGGTCAGTTCTAAAGAGGAGTCGTGGTGATCGTCGCGAAGGGTCTGTCGGTGGAAGGGGTGTTCGCCGACGTCTCGCTCGAAGCGGGCGAGAACACGCTCACCGTGGTCGCGGGCCCGACCGGCAGCGGCCGTACGAGCCTGCTGCTGACGCTCTCCGGCCGGATGAAGCCGACGGCGGGCACCCTGCACGTGGCAGGGCACACCGGCCCGCGCGCGATCCGCAGGGTCGCGGCGCTGGCGCTGGTCGACGGGGTGACCGACTTCGACAAGGCGCTGACCGTCCACGAGCACCTGCACGAGCGCCGCAGGGGGCGCAAGCACCACGCCGAGGCCCTCGAGGGGGCGGGCCTCGAGGTGGACCAGCGGACGCTCGTGCGGGAGCTCGACAGGGAGCAGCGGGTACGGCTCGGCGTCGCCCTCGCGCTGCTCGACTCCCCCGCCCTGATCGTCGCCGACAACATCGACGCGGGCCTGCCGCCCGAGCGCCAGATCGCGCTGTGGAACCTGTTCAGGGACCTGGGCAGGACCGTGGTCGCCTCCTGCGTGACCCCGCCCGCCCGCTACGACCACCTCGTGGAGCTGTGATGAAGGAGTTGCGCCGGTTCTCGCGGTCCCGGCTGACCAGGGCGGCGATCGCGGGTGTGGTGATGCTGCCCCTGCTGTACGCGGGGCTGTACCTGTGGTCGTTCTGGGATCCGCAGGGCCACCTCGACAGGGTGCCCGTCGCCCTGGTGATGGAGGACCGCCCCGCCGACGCGGACGGCAGGACGCTGCACGCGGGCCAGGACCTGGCCGAGGAGCTCAAGGACCGTGAGGTCTTCGACTGGCACACGACCACCGCCACGCAGGCGGCCGACGGCGTGCGCGACGGCAGCTACTACCTGTCGCTGACCGTCCCCGCCGACTTCAGCGCGCGCCTGGCCTCGCCCTCGCAGGACGGCACGCCCAGCCCCGCCCAGCTCAGCGTCGAGGTGGACGCCGGCCGCTCCTACATCATGAGCTCCATCTCCGACGCGGTCTTCAACGAGGTCAGGGCGGCGGCCGCGCAGACCGCAGTGCACGACTACTTCGACCAGGTCTTCGTCTCGATCGGCGACATGCACGACAAGACGAACGAGGCGGCCGACGGCGCGGACAAGCTGCACAAGGGCGCCAACAAGATCGACAAGGGCCTGGGCAAGACGGAGAGCGCCACCCAGCAGCTGTCGGCGGGCCTGGGCAGGACCGAGGACGGCGCCCAGCGGCTCACCGTGGGCCTGGGCAGCGCGAACAGCGCCACGGGCAAGCTCGCCGCAGGCTCGGCCAAGGTCACCAAGGGCCTGGTCACCGCCCAGAACGGGCTCACCCAGCTCGGCACCGGGCTGACCAAGCTGGGCGACGGCGCCGCGAAGGTCGCCGCGGGCAACAAGCAGGTCTACGACCAGGTGCACGCGAACTCGGGCAAGGTGAACGACGCGGCCGACAAGTACATCCCCGTCCTGGAGGAGTGGGGCCCGCGCGTGGGCGACGCCGCCGACCGCATCGCCGACGGGCTCGACGCGATCGCCGACGGGCTCGGCTCGACGTCGGGCCAGGACACGAACCGGGTCAGCGGGGCGGCAGAGGAGGCGGCGGGCAAGGCGCAGGCCGTACAGGACTATCTGGAGTCGCACCCGGACGCCGACCCCGAGCTGCGGCGGCTGGCCAGGGCCGCGGCCTCGTCGGCGCAGTCGGTCGTCGACAGGGCGTCCTCTGTGGGGCAGCGGCAGGACACCGGCTCCGACTCGCGGGAGCGCCTCGCGGACCTGCAGCGGGAGGCCAGGGAGCTGGCCGCGAACGCGCGCAAGGTGGCCGAGGCCGCGCCCAAGGTGGGGCCGCAGGTGGCGGCGCTGCGTGAGAAGTACAACGAGCTGGACGCGGGTCTGGCCAAGCTGGCCGACGGCGCGGCCCAGGTGAACGCCGGCATCACCAAGTCGGGCACGGCCGTGGGCAAGCTGACGACCGGCGTCGGCAAGCTGGCCGACGGCTCGCAGCAGGTCAGCGACGGGCTCGGCAAGCTCGGCGGCGGCCTGGTGAAGCTGACCGACGGCGCCACCCAGCTGCGCACCGGCGTCGGCAGGCTGAACGACGGCGCCGACCAGCTCCACTCAGGCGTCGGCAAGCTGCACGACGGCTCGGGCAAGCTCAGCGACGGCTCGAAGGACCTGGCCGCCGGACTGAACGACGGCGCCGAGCAGATCCCCGACTACAGCAAGTCGGAGCGGGACGGGCGCACGGACATGATGAGCGACCCCGTGCGGCTGGCCAAGTCCGTCGACAACGAGGTGCCCAACTACGGCACCGGGTTCGCGCCGTTCTTCGTGCCGCTGGCGCTGTGGGTGGGCGCGATGATCGCCTACATGGTGCTGCGCCCGCTCAACCCGCGCCTTCTCGCCGGTACGGCAGGCGCGCTGCGGGTGGCGCTGTCCGGCTGGGTCCCCGCCTTCGCACTGGGCGCGGCGCAGGTCGGCGTGCTGCTGGCCGTCCTGAGGTTCGCCCTCGGCCTGGAGGCGGCGCACTGGGCGGGCGTGGCAGGACTGCTGCTGCTGGCCACGGGCGCGTTCATGGCGATCATCCAGGCGGTCAACGCGCTGCTCGGCGCGCCCGGCAGGGTGGTCGCGCTGGCCCTGCTGATGCTGCAGCTGACCTCGGCGGCGGGCACCTACCCGATCGAGACCTCGCCCGGCTTCTTCCAGACGATCTCGCCATGGCTGCCCATGAGCTGGCTGGTGTCGGCGCTGCGCCGGTTGATCAGCGGCGGCGATCTGACCGTGGTGTGGCAGGCTGGCGGCGTGCTCACCCTGTTCCTCCTCCTCGGGCTCGCGCTCACGGTCCTCGCCGTGAACAAGGGCCGCACCTGGTCGGTCAAGCGCCTGCACCCCGAGCTGTCGCTGTGAGCAGGGCGGAGACGCGCTCCAAGGTGTTCGGCGCGGCGATCGAACTGATCGCCGAGCAGGGCTACTCGGCCACCACGGTCGACGCGATCGCCGAGCGCGCGGGTGTGGCCAAGGGCACCGTCTTCTACAACTTCGGCACGAAGGAGGCGCTGTTCGCCGCCCTGCTCGAGCACAGCATCGAGCGGCTCGCCCACGCGCTGCGCGAGGCGGCGGTCGGCGACACGGGCCTGGCCGCGCTCGACGCGGCCGTGCGCGGCCAGCTGGAGTTCTTCGAGCAGTACGGCGCCTTGGCCAGGGTGCTGCTGGCCGAGATGTGGCGCACCGCGTGGCAGGAGGCGGTGGCCAAGCTGCGCTCCGAGGTGTTCGGCGTCTACGCGGACGTCCTGCGCAGGGCCGTCGACGAGGGCGCCGTACGGCCCGACCTCGACGTCGACACCGCCGCGACCGCGATCTTCGGCATGGTCCTGACGGTCACGATCGAGCGGCGCGCCCTGCACCCCCAACGCCCGCTGGACGAGACCCACAGAACACTGGTCGAACTCCTGCACGGGCGCGTGAGGTAGGTCCTGTTTTACGATCACTGAGTGGCGTATCCCCCCGCGCGGCCACGCCGTCGCGTCCTGCCGTTCGTCGTCGCCGTGATCGTCGCGGCCGGGCTCATCGTGGGCCTGCGGTGGTACACCACGAGAGAGCCGGGGCAGCCGGCCGCCTGCGGGGGCCCGGCCGTACCGCTCAGAGTGGCGGCATCCCAGGACAAGGTGCACATCCTGCGCAAGGTCGCCGCCGACTACAACAAGGCGACGTGCGCCGCGGTCACGGTCGACGAGGCGAACTCCGGCATCGTGATGCGGACGCTGGCCAGAGGCTGGAAAGAGCAGAGCGACGGCAAGCGGCCCGACGTGTGGGCGCCCGCCGGCAGCGCGTGGGTGACGTTGCTGCGCAGGCAGGCCGGTACGGCCGACGGCACGGTTCCCGTGGCCGAGGGCGAGCCGGTCCCGATCATGACCTCGCCGCTCACGATCGCGATGCCGCAGCCGATGGCCGAGGCGCTCGGCTGGCCCGGCAAGGCGATCGGCTGGGCCGACCTGGCCAAGCTGGCCGCCGACCCCAAGGGTTGGGCCAGGTACGGCCACCCCGAGTGGGGCGCGTTCAAGCTCGGCAAGACCAATCCGAACTTCTCCACCAGCGGGCTCAACGCGACGATCGGGGCCTACTTCGCCGCCACCGGCACGACCGGCGACCTGACCGTGCGCGACCTCGCCAAGCCCGAGGTCAAGCGGTTCGTGCGGGACGTCGAGCGGTCGATCGTCCACTACGGCGACATCACGATGACCTTCATGGCCAACCTGCGGCGCGCCGACGCCAGGGGCGCGGCGATGCGGTACATCTCGGCGGTGACGCTGGAGGAGAACTCGGTCACCGACTACAACAGGGGCAATCCGTCGGGCGACCCCGCGACGCTCGGCAAGGAGCCGCCGCCTCGGACGCCGCTCGCCGCGATCTACCCCTCCGACGGCACCCTCTACTCCGACCACCCGTACGTCCCGCTGACCTGGATGGACGCGAGGACGAAGGCCGTGGCCGCCGACTTCCTGACTTATCTTCATTCGGCGGCCGTGCAGGGCTATTTCCAGTCGTTCGGCTACCGCACCTTCGACGGCAAGCCTGGACCGCTGGCCAAGCAGGAGTACGGCGTGCTGCCGAACGCGAAGATCGCCGAGCTCGCGATGCCGTCCGCCGCCGTGCTGGAGGAGCTGCTGCGCGGCTGGTCGTCGCTGCGCAAACGGGCGAACGTCCTCATCGTGATCGACAAGTCGGGATCGATGGAGCAGGAGGCCGAAGGGACCGGGCAGACCAGGCTGGAGCTGGCGAAGAAGGCGGCTGTCAACGCGCTGCCGCAGTTCAGGGGGGACGACGCGGTCGGGCTCTGGGCCTTCTCCACCAACCAGGACGGCGCGCTGGACCACAGGGAGCTGGTGCCCCTCGACCCGATGTCGGCCACCGGCCCCAAGCTGAAGCGGCAGATCACCGACCTGCTCCCCCAGGGCGGCACCGGGCTGTACGACACGGCGCTGGCCGCCTTCTCGACGATGAAGGCGGCCCACGATCCCGAGGCGATCAACGCGGTGGTGTTCCTGACCGACGGCAAGAACGAGAAGAGCGGAGGGATCTCGCTGGACAACCTGCTGCCCCAGCTGGAGTCAGGCGGGGAGCAGAGCGTCCGGCTGTTCACCATCGGGTTCGGGACGGACGCCGATCAGGAGACGCTGAGGAGGATCGCGGAGGCGACGGACGGGGCGGCGTACGACTCGTCCCGCCCCGACGCCATCGACCAGGTCTTCACCGCGGTCATCTCGAACTTCTGACCCCCTTCGAGGCCACCGGCACGGTCACCGTACGTGCGTCGAGTGCTCTCGGCGCGGCGACAGCGGCATTGGACGTCAGGGGAGGAGGACGATCTTCCCCTGCGTACGGCGCGCCGCCAGGTCCTCCAGCGCCACCCGAGCGTCGGCGAGCTTGTACTCGCCGCCCACCACCGGCCGCAGCCGTCCCGCGACCGTCAGACCCACCAGCTCCCGCAGCGGTTCGTCCCGCATGCCTGGCATCCGCAGCGTCGGCCCCACCCAGAATCCCGTCACTGACGCGTTCCTGTTCGTCAGCAGGTCGACGTCGACCGGCGTAGGGTCCACGCCCGACGACGTCCCGTAGGCGACGATCCTGCCGAAGGGCGCGAGCGCGTCGACGGCCGCGTCGAACACGGGGCCGCCCACGGCGTCGAGGACGATGTCGACCCCGCGCCCACCGTTCGCCGAGATGATCCGCTCCGCGTACCCGTCGGCCGAGCCGTCCACCGCCGCGTCGGCGCCGAGCGACAGCGTCAGCTCGCGCTTGGCCGCGGTGGAGGCGGTGGCGATCACGCGAGAGGCGCCGAACTGCCTGGCGAGCTGCACGGCGAGGTGGCCGACCCCGCCCGCGCCCGCGTTGACGACCACGCTGTCGCCCTGCCGTACCCTGGCGGCGGTGCGCAGCAGGTGCCAGGCGGTCAGTCCCTGCACGAGCAGCGCGAGCGCCTCGCCCGCCGCCATCGTCGAGGGGATCTCCACCGGGTCCTTGACGACAGCCTTGGTGGCGTACCCCCTGCTGGTGAACGCCATCACCCTGGTGCCGTGGGCGGTGCGGCCGACGACCTCGCTGCCCGGCACGAAGGGCAGCTCGGGCGGCAGGTAGGTGCCCGCGATCCGCTCGATGTCGGCGAAGTTCACCCCTGCGGCCTCCACCTCGACGAGCACCTCGCCGTCGCCGGGCACGGGGTCGGGCAGCTCCGTCTCGTGGAGCTCGTCGAGGCCGCCAAGCCTGGTGATCTGGACAGCGCGCACGGCCGTCATCCCCCTTCGATGAGATCAGGTACGGCAACGCTACGAACAGCCGGAAGCCCCCAGGTAGGGGGACGCGTCAATGGATGAGCCCCATTGCATGAATAGAATTCATGTATGGACGACCTCACGCTCAGCGAGTTGCGTGTCCTCGTCGCCGTGGAGCGGGAGCGCGGCTTCTCCTCCGCCGCGATGGACCTCGGCCTGACCCAGTCGGCCGTCTCCCACGCGGTCCGCGCCGCCGAGAGAAAGATCGGCACGGTCCTGTTCCAGCGTGGCAGGCACGGCGCCGCGCCGACGCCCGCGGGAGAGGTGGTGGCGGGCCACGCGCGGCGGGTGCTGCGCATGCTGGAGGTGATGAAAGCCGAAGCCTACGGCGCCTCCGGCGGTCCCGTCACCGGCACGATCAGGCTGGCCGCCTTCCGCAGCGCCGCCTTCCACCTGCTGCCGACGGCGCTGGCAAGGTTCGGGGCGCGCCATCCGAAGGTGACGGTGGACGTGCGGATCGTGCGGGACATCGGGCGCGGGATCGCGGGCGAGGTCCTCGACGGCAGGGCGGACATCGGCGTCACCACCCTGCCCGTCCACGTCGACGGGCTGGTGGTCAAGGAGCTGTTCGCCGAGCCGTACGTCTTCGCCTATCCCGCCGGCCACCCCGACCCGCGCTGCCTGCCGATCATCGACTGGCACGAGAACTGCTCGGCCGAGACCAGCCGCTGGTGGAAGCGGCAGGAGTGGCTGCCCGCGGGGCAGATGACGGTGGAGGACGACGGCGTGCTGGTCTCGATGGTCGGCCACGGGCTGGGGGCGGCGATCGTCCCACTGCTGTCGCTGATCGGCTGTTCGGCCAAGGTCGCCACGGAGGAGCTGGGCTCGGAGCCGCCGATGCGGAGTGTCGGCTACGTCACCACTGGGGAAATGACCGGCTGGTCGGTATTGCGGGACCTGATCGCGGAACTTCGGGCTATGAGAGGTTCGTAGAACTGATATGAGGCGCAGCTTCGCACCATTCGTCGTAGCGGTCATCCTGGCGGGCGCGCTCATCGTGGGCCTGAGGGTCTATTTCGGCGGCATCGACGAGGAGCAGGCTCCACCCCAGGCATGCGGAGCCAAGCTGACGGTGCTGGCCTCGGTGGAGAAGGCGGGGCTGTTACGCGAGCTGGCCGAGTCCTACAAGGCCGAGCACTGCGCCGACGTCAGGATCACCACCAGCGGCTCGGCCCTGCAGACCTTCGCCCGGGGCTGGGACGTGCGCCGTGACGGCCCTCGCCCCGACGTGTGGTCGCCCGCCAGCAGCAGCTGGCTGAACGTGATCCGCCAGCGCACCGAGAACGACGACAAGGGCCGGATCATCGGCCCCGACAATCCCTCGATCGCCAAGACCCCGCTGGTGATCGCGATGCCGAAGCCCATGGCCGAGGCGCTCGGCTGGCCCGGCAAGGCGATCGGCTGGGCCGACCTGGCCAGGCTCGCCACCGACCCCAAGGGCTGGGCAGGGTACGGTCACCCCGAGTGGGGCCAGTTCAGGCTCGGCAAGACCAACCCGAACTTCTCCACCAGTGGTATGAACGCCACCATCGGCGCCTACTTCGCCGCCACCGGCGGACTGTCGGGCGACCTGACCGAGCAGGACGTCGCCGCCGCGAAGACCCGCCGCTTCGTCCGGGATCTCGAGCGCTCGATCGTCCACTACGGCGATACCACGCTGACGTTCCTGTCGAATCTGCAGCGCGCCGACGACGCGGGCGAGGGCCTCGGCTACATCTCGGCGGTGACCGTCGAGGAGAAGTCCGTGTGGGACTACAACCAGGGCAATCCCACCGGCGACCCGGCCACCCTCGGCAAGCACGACAAACCGAAGGTCCCGCTGGTGGCCATCTACCCCAAGGACGGCACGCTCTTCTCCGACAGCCCGTTCGCGGTGCTGAGCTGGGCCGACAAGGCCAAGCGGGCCACCGCCAAGGGGTTCCTCGACTACCTGCGCGAGCCCGAGCAGCAGGCGCGCTTCGCCGAGTACGCCTTCCGCGGCCACGACGGCAAGGCAGGCAAGCTGATCACCGAGGAGAACGGCCTGCTGCCCAGCGAGCCCGCCGTCGTGCTGCGTCCTCCGGCGCCGAAGGTGCTGGACAAACTGCTGCTGAGCTGGGGCGAGCTGCGCAAGCCGGCGAACGTGCTGGTGGTGCTCGACACCTCGGGCTCGATGGGCGCCGACGTGCCCGGCACCGGCAAGACCAAGCTCGACCTGGCCAGGCAGGCCGCCGTCAACGCGCTCCCCCAGTTCGGCGGGCAGGACAGCGTCGGCCTGTGGCGGTTCGCGAGCGGCCACGCCGAGCTGTCGCCGATCGGGCCCATGACCAAGGCTCACAGGTCCGAGCTCACCCACGACATCGGCGGGCTCGCCCCGAGGGGCGGCACCGCGCTCTACAACACGACGCTGGCGGCCTACCGGCACGTCTCGGCCTTGAAGGAGGGCCAGGCCATCAACGCGGTGGTGTTCCTGACCGACGGAAAGAACGAGGTCACCAACACCATCGCGCTGGAGAAGCTGCTGCCGGAGCTGCGCGGGGAGACGATCAGGGTCTTCACCATCGCGTATGGCGAGGACGCCGACCTCGACGTGCTGCGGAAGATCTCGGCGACCACCAGCGCGGCCGCCTATGACTCCCGCGAACCAGGAAGTATCGACCAGGTCTTCACCGCGGTGATCAGCAACTTCTGATGTCCCGGCGCACCGGCGAGTCAGGCGAGCCGCGGTTCGAGACGGCATCGTGATCTTCATTTGGCACGATACCTCTCCCCCAGGATGTCGAAGGAACCGCATGAAGAGGATCATCGTCGGCCTGGCCGCCGGGCTCGTCGCTCTCGCGCCGCTGCCCGCCCAGGCCGCCGCCCCCGACCCGGTCAAGGCGCTTCAGGCCCAGACCGCGCCCGGCAGGGGCGTCACCGTCTCCCTCGTCACTCGCATGACGTTCGACGGCAGGCAGGTCGCCACGTTCCGGACCGACCGCGTCGCCGGGTTCCGCAAGGGAGGGCGCGTGGACACCGACGACTCGACCACCTACCACACCCCGCTCGACATCGAGGACCTGGGAACGCAGTTCAGCTTTCCCACGCTGCGCATCAGGGTCAAGGGCGCTGACTACACCTCGGGCGGTGAGCTGATCGGCAGGCTGCCGCTGGACAAGAAGTGGGCGCGCAGCCCCCGGCCCACGCCGAGCCCTGCGGATCTCACCGTCGACCTCTTCCGGCCCGGCACGCTGAAGGCGCTGCTGGCCACGGCTTCCTCCGTCGGTCCTCGTTCGGCGAGGGGCGCCATCGACAACCGCAGGATCCCCGGCCAGCCGTTCGGCGGGCGAACCGAGGAGAAGGTCGCCTGGGCGCTCTGGTTCGACGCCAAGGGCAGGGTCACCCGCCTGGCCACCAGGTTCTCCCACCGGACGAACGACCACATGAAGATGGGTGTGAGCTCCGACCTGCGCTTCACCGGGTGGGGTGCCACAGTGAGGATCGAGGCACCGCCCCGGGACCTGGTCATGGAGGCCGACGACATTCCAGAGCTCGTGTTCCCCGGGGAGTCGCCCATGAAGCTCGCCGAAGCGCTTCCGAAGGGACACTGAGCGACGTCCCGGTGAAGAGATCAGGCGGAGCCTGAAGCGGTCAGAGATCGAACAGGCAGGTCGTAGACGCGGCGGACGCTGGTGCCCGAGGCGCTCAGGTCCGCCCCGTAGACGTGGAGCGAGACGCCGATCTCATCGCTGGTGTTGCGCACCTTGTGGATGTCCCCGGGCGGCGCGAAGCCGGAGACGTCGCCCGGCGGGTTGTCCGCGCGGCCGATCTCGACCAGGTGGTCGCCCATGTCACGGTAGAGGGTCTCGTACTCGTTCCCGCTGAGCACACCGAACGCGCACCACGCCACATGGTCGTGGATCACCGTCTCGTGGCCTGGCCGCCAGACCACCGTCACGATCGAGAAGTCCTTCTCGGCGTGGCGGACCGTGGAGACGTAGTTGTCGGGGTGACCCAGCCGCTCCTCCGGCGTGAGAAGGTCGGCGGGGTCGGGAAGCTTCGCCCTCAGCAGGTCGGCGACGGCGAACGCGGTGTGCCTCGGGTCGAGCCCACCGGCGGTGATTTCCCTGATCGCTCTCAGCAGTTCGTCCATACCTTTCACGCTCCTCTATCCGGACTGATAGGTCCAACAGAAGTTTTTGGGCATATTCATAGACATGCTTGATGTAGTCCGACTCCGGGTGCTGCTGGCCGTCTCGCGCACCGGCTCGCTCACGGCCGCGGCCAAGGCACTGCACTACTCGCAGCCCTCGGTGAGCCATCACCTGTCGAGGCTGGAAGCCGAAACGGGGGCCAAGCTCATCGAAAGGGTCGGCCGTGGCATCCGCCTCACCGAGGCAGGCAAGCTGCTCGCCGACCGGGCCGCGGAGATCATCGGCCGCCTCGACGCCGCCTCGGAGGAGCTGGCCGCCCATGTCGGCCTGCGCTCCGGCCGCGTACGGCTGGCCGCCTTCCCGTCCGCGCTCGGCACGTTCGTCCCCTCCGCGGCCGCCGGGCTGGCCGCCACGCACCCAGGGCTCCAGCTCACGCTCACGGAGACCGAGCCACCCGAGGCGCTCAGACTGCTGCGCGCGGGACGTGTGGACGTCGCGGTGATCTTCAGGTACGACGACACGGCGCCGGAGGAGAGCGGGACCAGCATGACCCACCTGCTGGACGACCCGAGCTACCTCGTGACGCACGACGGCATGGGCACGCTGGCCTCCCACGCGACGTCCCGGTGGATCGGCGGCTGCGACAGGTGCAGGAGCCACCTGCTGGAACTGTGCGCGCAGGTCGGCTTCGAGCCGTCGATCTCGTTCACCAGCGACGACATCGTGGCCGTGCAGGCGCTGGTCGCGGCGGGGATGGGGGTGACCGTCCTGCCGGGGCTCGCCCTGCGAGCCCACCGGCACGAGGGGGTGTCGGTGACCGAGATCCCCGGCTCGACGCGGCACGTGTACGCGGCCACGTACGGCGCCCCTCCCCTGCCGCCCGCCACCGCGGCCCTCATCCACGCCCTCCGCGCCGTCTGCTGACCCGCCGGTCCACGCCCACCGCGCCCCCTGCTGACCCGGCGGTCCACGCCCTCCGCGCCGTCAGCTGACCGGCGGTCGTCTCACGACACGAAAAGGCGTTGTCCTGGGAGAAGAACGGTTCTTACCATGGCGGAATGCCGGACTTCGCGACACTCGCCGTCTTCTGCGCGGCCACCATGGCCCTGCTCCTCGTGCCGGGACCCGCCGTGGTCTTCATCGTCACCAGGAGCGTCGCGCAAGGGCGCATCACGGGAATGGTCTCGGTGCTCGGCATCCACACCGGCTCCATCGTGCACGTGGCGGCCGCCGCGCTCGGCATCAGCGCGCTGCTGGCGGCCAGCGCGACGGCGTTCATGGTGGTCAAGTGGCTCGGTGTCGCCTACCTGGTCTGGCTCGGCATCCGCAAGCTCATGACCAGGTCCGACGACGGCGAGCTCGCGTCGCTGAAGAGCCACTCGCGGACCAGGGTGTTCTGGGAGGGGTTCGTGGTGAACGTCCTCAACCCCAAGACCGCGATCTTCTTCCTGGCGTTCCTGCCGCAGTTCGTGAAGCCGGAGCTCGGGCCCGTCGCGCCGCAGATCGTGCTGCTGGGCGTGGTGTGGATCGCGCTCGGGATGGCCAGTGACGGCGCCTACGCCCTGCTGGCCTCGGCCCTGTCGGGACGCCTGCGCCGCTCGGCCCGCGCCCGTCGCCGCCTCGACGTGAGCAGCGGCCTCGTCTACCTGGGCCTCGGCGCCGTCGCCGCTTTCACGGGGGAACCCGCCAAGGCCTGACCCTTTCGACCTCCGGATCCCGCCCCGACCCTCGGCGCGGGATCCTTCCGTTTCCGGGGGCTGAGGTCTTTTGGAGTACGTCGAAAGGACCCCGCCCCGACGCGGAGCTCTGTTCGCGCTGCTGGTCGCGCGACACCTCGGCACGACCGGGCCGGTCAGTCCTGGGCCAGGACCTGGTCTCTGGCCCAGCGGTAGTCGGCCTTGCCCGCGGGCGAGCGCACCATCTCGTCCACGAACGCGTACGTCCGGGGCACCTTGTACCCCGACAGGCTGCTCCTGCAGTGCGCGTCCAGTTCCTCCCGCGTGACCCGCACCCCCTTGCGCGCCTCGACGACCGCCGCGACCCTGTTGCCCCACCGCTCGTCGGGCACCCCTGTCACCACCGCGTCGAACACCGCCGGATGCCCCTTGAGCACCGCCTCGATCTCCTCGGGGAACACCTTCTCCCCTCCGGTGTTGATGCACTGCGATCCCCGGCCGAACACGTTGATCGTCCCGTCGGGCTCGACCGTCGCCAGGTCGCCCGTGAGCAGCCAGCGCGTCCCCTCCGCGTCGGTCACGAACGTCCTGGCCGTCTTCTCGGGGTCGTTGAAGTACCCGAAGGCGATCCGTCCCGCCTTCGCCACCGTCCCCAGCACGCCCGGTTTCACCGGCTGCAGCCGCTCGTCCAGCACCGCCAGCCTGGCGGTGGAGTTCGGCTGGTAGCGCAGCCCCTTCTCCGGTGAGGACCCCGCCACCCCCGACGCCGTGAACCCCGACTCGGTGGAGCCGAAGTTGTCCAGGATCATCGTGTTCGGCAGGAGCTCCTGCAGCCGGTCCCTGACCGCGCCGGTGAGGATCGCCCCCGTGGAGCTGATCACGAACAGCGACCCCAGGTCGTAGTCCCCCGCCGCGATCTCCTCGGCCAACGGCCTGGCCATGGCGTCGCCGGTGATGTTCATCGACAGCACCTTCTCCCGCTCGACCGCGCGCAGCACGTCCGCGGCGTCGAACTTGCGCACGTAGACCATGGTCGCGCCCATCCACCAGCTGATGAACGTGGCCATCTGCGCCGCCCCGTGCATCAGCGGCGCCACCGCCATCATGATCATCGGGTTGGCCTTGACCGCCTCCTCGACGACCTGCTCGGGGCTCTCGCGCGGCTCGCCGTAGGGGTTGCCGCCGCCGAACCCCATGAACAGGTCCTCGGAGTGCCACATCACGCCCTTGGGCATGCCGGTGGTGCCACCGGTGTAGATGATGTAGACGTCCTGGCCCGACCTTGGCTCGAACCCGCGCGTGTCCGGCTGGTTCTCCAGCGCCTTCTCGTACGGCACCGCCGTACCGATGGCCGACTCCCCTCCCACGGCGATGAGGTGGCGCAGCTCGGGCGCCTGAGGTGAGACGGCGGCCACCCGCGCGTCGAACTCCACGTCGTAGACGAGCGCTACGATGCGGGAGTCGGTGTAGAGGTAGAGCAGCTCGGCCTCGACGTAGCGGTAGTTCACGTTCACGGGCACCGCGCGGAGCTTGAGCGTGGCCAGGAGCGTGGCGATGTACTCGATGCCGTTGTAGAGCTGGGTGCCCACGTGGTCGCCGGGCCGTACCCCCTGGTCGTGGAGGTGGTGGGCGAGGCGGTTGGCGTGGGCGTCGAGCTCGGCGTAGGTGAGCCGCCGGTCGCCGCAGACCACGGCGACGCGGTCCCCGATGGCGTCGGCGAGGCCTTCGAACAGGTCGGCGTGGTTGAACTCCATCGAGGGCCTCCTCCGCGGATGGGCCCTCGGGTCCGAGGTTCCGGTTCGCCGGGGCCTGGCGTGGTCTCAGGGGGGTGGAGCGGACGAGCGGGGTCAGGGTTTGTCGGAGCCGACGATCCACATGGCGAAGAACTGGGCGCCGCCGCCATAGGCGTGGCCGAGAGCGCGGCGGGCGCCGTCGACCTGGTGCTCGCCCGCCATCCCCCGCACCTGTAGCGCCGCCTCGGCGAAACGGATCAGCCCCGAGGCGCCGATCGGGTTGGAGGACAGCACGCCTCCCGACGCGTTCCAGGGGATGTCGCCGTCGAGCGCGGTCGCGCCCGACTCGGTGAGCTTCCAGCCCTCGCCCTCGGCCGCGAACCCCAGGTTCTCCAGCCACATGGGCTCGTACCAGGAGAACGGCACGTAGATCTCGGCGACGTCGATGTCGCGCCGCGGGTCGGCGATGCCCGCCTGGCGGTAGACGTCGGCGGCGCAGTCCTTGCCGCCCTGCGGGTTCACGGTGTCACGTCCCGCGCGGAAGATCGGCTCGGACCGCATCGCGGTACCGTGGACCCATGCCGGGTGGCCGGTGACCGCGGACTCCGAGGAGAGGACGACGGCGCACGCGCCGTCGGAGGACGGGCAGGTCTCCAGGTAGCGGATGGGCTCCCACAGCATGGGCGTGGACTCGACCATCTCGCGGCTGATCCCCGGGATCTTCAGGTGGGCGTAGGGGTTCTTGAGCGCGTTCTGGCGGTCCTTGACGGCGACGAGCGTGCCGATGTGCTCAGGGGCGCCGGTCCTGCGCATGTACTCGCGGATGTGCGGGGCGAAGTAGCCGCCCGCGCCGACCACGAGCGAGGCGCTGAACGGCAGATGGGTCGACAGGGCCCAGGTGGCGTTCGACTCGGACTGCTTCTCGAAGGCGACGACCAGCACCCGGTCGTGGACGCCGCCCTGGATGAGGCTCGCGCCCACCAGGGCCGTGGAGCCGCCGACGCTGCCCGCGGTGTGGACGCGCATCATCGGCTTGCCTGCCGCGCCGAGAGCGTCGGCGAGGTAGGACTCGGGCATCATCACGCCCTCGAACAGGTCGGGCGCCTTGCCGATGACGACCGCGTCGATGTCCTTGAACGTCAGACCCGCGTCCTCCAGCGCCCTGAGCGCGGCTTCGCGCACCAGTCCGGCGACGGAGACGTCCCTGCGCTTGGTGGTGTAGTACGTCTGGCCGACGCCGATCACCGCACAACGGTTACCCATGCCGCTCACCGATCCTCGTCCGACTGGAACGCGCAACGACCCTCATCCCGCCTCCATCACGGTCACGAGGTTGTGCTGAAGGCAGGGGCCGCCGGCCGCGTGCCCGACGGTACGGCCCGCGGAGCCGTCCATGATCCGCTGGGCCGCCTCGCCGATCCTGATGAGTCCCGTGGCCATGACCGGGTTGGCGGCCAGCGGCCCGCCCGACGGGTTGATCACCGTCGAGGACGGCAGCTCGAGCGCCTCCCGCAGGATGATCTCCTCGTGGCTGAAGGACGCGTGCAGCTCGGCCACGTCCACCGGCCCCTTGCCGACCCCCGCCGCGCGTGCGGCGTCCGCGGCGGAGGCCGACCTGGACAGCTCTCGCATGCCCAGGTAGTGGGGCTCGATGCGGTGCGCGATGCCTCTGATGTAGGCGGGGCGAGCGCAGATCCGCCTGGCGAGGTCGCCCGCCGCCAGCACCACCGCGGCGGCCCCGTCGGTGATCGGCGCGATGTCCCACTCCTTCAGCGGCTCCACCACGAACTCGCCCTCTTCCAGCGGCAGGTGCAGCGCGTTCGGGTTGCCCAGCCCGTCTGTACGGCTGCGCCTGGCGATCTCGTCGAGCGCCTTCCTGTCCGCGCCGAGCGCGCTGGCCTGCAACGCGGCGAAGGACAGCTGGTCCAGCCCCAGCGGCTCCAGGTAGTAAGGGTCGAGCTGGAGCGTCATGATCGTGCGCAGGTCGCCCAGCGACGATTTGCCGAAGCCGTAGACGAGCGCGCTGTCGACGTCGCCGTGCTGCAGCCGCACCCACGCCTCGTAGAGCGCCCACGCCCCGTCCATCTCCACGTGCGACTCGGAGATCGGCGGCCACGCGCCGAGCGCGTCGAGCGCGGACACGAACGAGAAGGGTGCGCCCGCGAGGTAGTCGCACGAGCCCGAGCAGGTGAACCCGAACGTCGACAGGCCCGACTGCTCCCGCACCGCCCTGATGACCGGCAGGATCAGCTCGGGCTCGGCCAGCCCCGTGTCGTGGGCGGTGTGCCTGGTCTGGGCGAAGGCGACGACGGCAACGTCACGCATCACAACTCCACGTCCGGCTCGCCCGTGGGGGTGAACCACTTGATGTTCGACATCGAGAGGGTGCGCTCCGACTCGGGCACCCATTCGGCCCGCACCCGCATGCCCTGCCGTACCTCGTGGGCGGGGATCCCGCCGACCAGGGCGATCATGGGGATGTCGGCGCCGTCGAGCAGGATGTAGGCGGAGACGAACGGCACCTCGGGGGCGCGCGGGTCGGGCAGGTTGTTGATCGCGAAGGTGGTGATGGTGCCCGTGTCGGGCAGCGTCACCTCTCCTGTGATCGGGTTGCCGCATTCGGGGCAGGACAGGCGGTAGGGGACGTAGACCTTGTCGCAGACGCCGCAGCGACAGCCGATGAACACGCCGTCCCTGACGCCTTCGAGGAACCTGGTGAGGGAGGGGCTGGCGGTCAGCTTGTAGGCGGTCCTGATCGGCGAGACGATCTTCGTCACCTCGGGGGCGAAGTGGGAGATGTCCGAGATGTGGCCTGTGCGGGTGGCGCGCCAGACCGGGCGGACCCTGGTGCCGGGCGGCAGCGCCTTGGGGTTGTCCGCGTCGACGGCGTGGACCAGTGAGGTGTCGGCGCCGTCGAGTTTGATCATGGCCCAGGCGAACGGCCGGTCGAGCGGATGGCCTTCCAGCGGCTGTCGCACCCATGCGGAGGCGGTGACCGTACCGGCGGGCCCCACCTCGACCCACTCGTCGGTGACGGGCTCGCCGGTGGCGGGGTCGTACTCCAGCGGGGGCACCAGCGTCCTGCCTTCGGCGGTGCGGACCCCCATGAGCCGTCCGTCTCTCAGCTCGGTGAGGAAGCGGCCGATCACGGGGCCCGTGGTCCTGGTGTAGCCGCCGGGGAACTCCAGCACGTGGTCGGCGGTCAGTGCGTCGAAACCCGGCTCAGATGGCACGGTCGCGGCCCTCCCAGTACGGCGCGCGGAGCTTGCGTTTGAGCAGCTTGCCGTTCGGCTCGCGCGGCATCTCCTCGATGAAGTCGATCGACTTGGGCCACTTCATCCTGGCCAGGCGGCCCTCCAGCGACCTGAGGATCTCGGCGGCCAGCTCAGGACCGGGGGCGACGCCCTGCGCGGGCTCGACGACGGCCTTGATCTGCTCGCCCCACTCCTCGTCGGGAATGCCGAACACGGCCACGTCGGCGACCGAGGGATGGATCATGATCTCGTTCTCGATCTCGGCGGGGTAGATGTTCGCCCCGCCGGAGATGATCAGGTCGGCCTTGCGGTCGCAGAGGTAGAGGAAGCCGTCCTCGTCGAGGTAGCCGATGTCGCCGACGGTGAAGTGGTCCTTCAGACGGGCGGCCGCGGTCTTGGCCGGGTCGCCCTTGTACTCGAAGGCGACGCCCATCATCTTCATGTAGATCGTGCCCGGCGTGCCGGTCGGAACGGGTTCGCCCTCGTCGTCCACGATGAGCAGCTCGCTGATCGGCCATGCGGTGCCCACGGTGCCTGGATGCTTCTTCCAGCCGTCGGGCGTGGCGATCGTGCCGCCGCCCTCGGTGGCCGCGTAGTACTCGTAGATACAGTCGCCCCACCACTCGAACATCGCCCACTTCACCGGGACGGGGCAGGGGGCGGCGGCGTGGATCATCCACCGGAGCGACGAGAGGTCGTACTTCGCTCGGGTCTCCTCCGGCAGGGACAGCAGGCGCTTGAAGTGCGTGGGCACGAGGTGGGAGTTGGTGACCCGGTAGCGCTCGCACAGGCGGAGCGTCTCCTCGGCCTCCCACTTGTCCATGTAGACGAGCGTGTGGCCCATGTGCAGCGCCGTACCGCCGAACTGGGTGACGGCGGTGTGGTAGTTCGGCGAGGTGACCAGATGGGCGTTGGGTCTGCCCGGCGTGATGCCGAACAGGGAGAGCAGGAACGTCATCAGCTCGGCGCCGTCGTCGGGGTCCAGGCCCGACAGCTTGCGCCTGACGCCCTTGGGCTTGCCGGTGGTGCCCGAGGTGTAGTGCATGGTGGCGCCCGCCGTACGGTCCGGCGGGGCCGTGGTGGGGCGCCCCTCCGTCAGCTCCGCCACGGGCCTGAAGCCCGGGATGTCACCGAAGGCGAACGAACCTCCCTCGACCAGAGGAGCGGTGTCGCCGAAGCGGGGGTGGACGAAGAAGGCCCTGGCCTCGCTGTCGGCGACGATGTAGGCGATCTCGGGCGCGGCCAGGTGCCAGTTGATCGGCGTGTAGTACCAGCCCGCCTGCAGCGCCGCGAGGTAGAGGACGAGCCCGTCGACCCCGTTCGGGACCAGACCGCAGAAGCCGTCGCCCGGCTGGAGCCCGAGCTCGCGCAGGCCGTGGACGAGCTGATTGGCCCTGGCGAGCAGGTCTCCCGCGCGATGTTCGGTGCCGTCGGGATCGACCGCGGCGATCCACTCGGGATCCGCCTGCGCCAGCCTCCAGAAACCGAGCGTGCCCATGGGAACTCCCTCAACACGGCAAATGAGAACCTGTTCTCGTTTGTGACGGCAGACTAACCCGGAGCGAAGCGGCCTAGCAAGCGCTTGATCGAACCCTTGGGTCCTGCCGCACAGGTTCGCCCCCACCACGATCGACAACATCCCGGCACGACGCAAGAACCACAGCGTCCAGATCCGCGCCTCCGGAGCCACCCGACCCAGATGCTCTCCGACGGCCCGACCATCGCGGGATAACCGCCCGGCGCCCCCACGCCCGCGTGCACCGAACCCTGATGGCGTCCGTCTCCCGCCTTCCGCCCTTCCGTAGAGGCGGCTTCCCTGAGAGGATCAGCACTACCAAGCGCTTGGTTCATAACGTGGAGGTCAGCCATGGACGTCCTGCCGATCAGCACCCCCCACTGCCGCGTCGAACGCGACGGACACGTCGTGATCGTCACCATGGACCGCCCCGAGGCCAAGAACGCCCTGTCCTCCGACATGCTCATCGGCCTGGCCTCCGCCTGGGCCTACGTCTCGTCCGAACCGGAGGTCCGCGTGGCCATCCTGACCGGCGCGAGCGGCACCTTCTGCGCGGGCGCCGACCTCAAGGCCATGGGCCGGCCGTCCACCGACCCCGAGGTTCAGGCCAGGGCCGCCGCCATCACGAACTTCCACTGGAAGGGGCTGCTGCGCGAGGACCTGCCGACCAAGCCGATCGTCTGCGCGGCCGAGGGCTACGCGGTCGCGGGCGGCACCGAACTGCTCGTCGGCACGGACCTTCGCGTGGTCGCCGAGTCGACCACACTTGGATTGTTCGAGGCCAAGCGGGCGCTGTTCCCCATGGGCGGCAGCGCCATCAGGCTGCCCCGCCAGATCCCCTACTGCCACGCCATGGACCTGCTCCTCACCGGGCGCTCGGTCACCGCGGCGGAGGCGCTGTCGATGGGGTTGGTCAACAGGGTCGTCCCGGACGGCCAGGCCCTGGCGGTGGCGCGCGAGATCGCCGACGACATCGCGGCTTCGGGGCCGCTTGCCGTACAGGCGATCCTGCGCACCTACCGGGACACGCTCGGACTGCCGGAGCCCGAGGCGCTGAAGGTCTCCGACGAGTACGGCTGGCCGGTGATCGGCTCGGAGGACGCGAAGGAGGGCGCAAGAGCCTTCAAGGAGAAGCGCCCCGCCACCTTCCAGGGCCGCTGACCCACTCGCCCCCCCGGAGGAAGTGGTCCCGGTACCACGCGCATGCCGTTTCGGAGGAGGAGGTCCCGGTGCCGGGCGGCTGCCGTTCCGACCCAAACGGGGTCCAGGAGAAGCGGGAGCGCCGCCCCGTGGGGAAGCGCTCCCGCGCGGCAGGTCAGGATTCGGTGATGTGGCCGAGGCGTTCCGTGGCCTCGATGTACTCCTCCACCATCTCGAACACCACGTCGCGCGCGCTCTTCACCTGGTTCATCGTCCCGATGATCTGCCCAGCGGGGAAGGTCGCGAGCTCGGCCGCGTCGGACCGGCCGATGCGGCGCAACGCGTCCGACACCAGCATGAACTGCAGAGGCATCGACAGCGTGCCAGGAGAGTTCTCCGCCTCCCACGCGTCGGTCCACTCGTTCTTGAGCAGCCTCGCGGGCTTACCCGTCCAGCTGCGCGAGCGGACCGTGTCCCTGGAGGTCGCGGACAGGATCCGGCGCTTGGCCAGTTCGGGGGTGTCGGCCTCCTCGACGGTCAGCCAGATCGACCCCGTCCAGACGCCTTCCGCGCCCAGCGCCATTCCGGCTGCCATCTGCCTGCCGCCGCCGATGCCGCCCGCCGCCAGGACAGGCACGTCGGAGCCGTCGGGCCCCGCGCCCCGAAGCGCGTCCACGACCTGCGGGATCAGCACCATCGTGGAGATCTCGCCGGTGTGCCCGCCCGCCTCGGTGCCCTGCGCGACGACCACGTCCACGCCGACCTCGGCCTGCTTGACGGCGTGGCGGGGGGTGGACGCCAGCGCGGCCACCTTGACCCCGTGCGAGTGCGCCAGTTCGACGACGTCGGCGGGTGGCGGGCCGAGCGCGTTGGCCAGCAGCGCGATCGGATGCCGCAGCGCCACCTCCACCTGCGGCCTGGCGGTGGCGTCCGTCCAGCCGAGCAGGACCCTGCCCGGGTCGGCGTCGTCCGACAGCGGGGGGACGCCGTGCTCGGCGAGCAGGTTCTCGACGAAGCTCCTGTGCCCGTCGGGGATCATGCCCTGCAGGCGGGAGACCAGTTCCTCTGGTGGGAAGTCGGCGCCCTCGTAGGAGGCGGGCATGACCACGTCGACGCCGTACGGCTTGCCGTCGACGTGGTCGTCGATCCACTTGAGCTCCATCTCGAGCTCTTCCGGGGTGAAGTAGAGGGCGCCCAGTACGCCCATCCCGCCTGCGCGGCTGACCGCGGCGACGACATCCCGGCAGTGGCTGAAGGCGAAAATCGGTAACTCGATCCCGAACAGGTCGGTGACTCGTGTCCGCATGGGCCGACGATACGATCGGGACCGGGAAAACTGCAACGCGTTCTACTCTAGAACCTTTGCTCGGTCGGACCCTTCGCATCCGGCGTCTCTCTTCCCCTTGTCCCGTGGCTGGGGTTTCTTGGGGAATTCACACCCGGGAAACCAGACCCTGCCGCCATCACCGAGCTGGGGTCTCTCGGGGGAGGAACCACACACCGCAGGGCGAGACCATTCCGGCCATCATGGAGCCGGGGCCTCACGGGGAGCCCCGCACCCAGGGCGCCATGTCAGCCGTCCCGGGGCTGGGGTCTTTGGGGGACTCACACCCGGGACGGAGACCGTGTCAGGTCTCCCTCACCCGGTGCAGTCCATCGGAGAGGGCGGGGTCCGCCGTGTCGGGGTGGTGGAGGGTCTGCTGCCCACCCCGTGAGGAAGCGGGGTGGGCAGCCGGTCCAGGAACGTCGGCTACTTGCCGGGTTCGGGGTCGCGGGGGAGGCCGAGCATGCGCTCGCCGATGATGTTGAGCTGCACCTCCGTCGTCCCGCCGTAGATCGTCATCGCGCGGGTCGCCAGTACCGCCCTGTTCCAGTAGCCCGCGTCCCCCAGCGTCATGTCCGCCGCCACCGTGGCAGCCTCGCCGAGCAGCTCCACCGCCGTCTCCGACACGTGCTGGGCGTGCGAGGTCGACAGCAGTTTCCGCACCGAGGCGTCCGCTCCGGGCTCGGAGCCCGCCAGCTGCTTCAGCGTCACCCTGAGCGAGAGGGCGTTGATCGAGTGTCCCTCGCACACGACGGCCGCGACCGCCTGCTCCTCCACCGCCGTCAGCGGCCTGCCGAGCCTGGAGATGAGCCCCAGCAGGTCGGGCACGGACGCGCCCGTGCCGCCCGACCCCGAGGACAGCGACACCCGCTCGTTGGACAGCGTGTTCCGCGCGACCTTCCAACCGTCGCCCACCTGGCCGACGACCAGCGAGTCCGGCACGAAGACCTCGTCGAGGAACACCTCGTTGAACAGGTTCTCGCCGGTCATCTCGGTCAGCGGCCTGACCGTGACCCCAGGCGATTTCATGTCGACGAGGAAGTAGGTGATGCCCTCGTGCTTGGACCCCGCCGAGGAGTTGCGGGCGATGCAGATGCCCCACTCGGCGACGTGCGCGACGGAGGTCCAGATCTTCTGCCCTGTGAGGGTCCAGCCGCCCTCCACCTGGGTCGCCTTCATCTGCAGCGACGCCAGGTCGGAGCCCGCTCCGGGCTCGGAGAACAGCTGGCACCAGATCGTCTCGCCGCTGAGCGTCTTGGGCAGGAAGCGTTCCTGCTGCTCCTGCGTGCCGTACGCGACGACGGACGGCACCACCCACGCACCGATGATCATGTTGGGGAGCTTGACCTTGGCAGCCTTGAGCTCCTGCTGGATGAGCACCTGCTCCAGCGGGTCGGCGTCGCGCCCCCACGGCTTGGGCAGGTGCGGCATGACGAACCCCGCGGCGGCCAGCGCCCTGCGCTGCTCGACCCCCTCAAGGGTGGCGATCTCGGCGATCTCCGCGGCGATCGAGGCGCGCAGCGACGCCGCCGAGTCGGGCAGCGCGATCTCCATCGGACGCTGCACTCCCGACAGGGCGAGTGAGGCGACCGTGGCGGCCCACGTCGAGGAGGAGCCGAGCAGCGCCCTGAGCGTGAGCGCGCGCCGGTAGTAGAGGTGGGCGTCGTGCTCGAAGGTGTAGCCGATGCCGCCGAAGGTCTGGATGGCGTCCTTGGCGCACTGCACGGCCGCGTCGGGCGCCATCACGCCCGCGATGGCCGCCGCGTAGTCGAGCTCGTCGCCGGTGGCCCTGGTCGCGTCCCACACGGTGGCCCGCGCCTGCTCCAGCGCGACGAGCATGCGCGACAGCTTGTGCTTGATGCCCTGGAACTGCCCGATCGGCCGCCCGAACTGCACGCGTACCTTGGCGTAGTCGGCCGCCGCCCGCACGCACCAGGCCGCGAGCCCCGTCGCCTCGGCGCCCAGGATGATGGCCGCGAGGTTCTTGACGTCGACCGCGCCCAGCACCCGGTCGGCCGGTACGGTCACCGCGTCCAGCGTCACCTTGGCCACGGCCCTGGTGATGTCGAGCGACCTGACCTGCTCGATCTCGACCTGCGCGGCGTCGACCGCCACCCACACGCCGCCGACGGGCAGCACGAGCACGTCGGCCATCGCGCCGCCGAGCACCTGCGTCGCCGTACCCGAGACGACCATGGAGTCGCCGTCGCCCCCGGTGAGGGAGGCCGACAGGGCGACCGCGCCGGTCAGCGAGCCGTCGGCGAGCCCGGGAAGCAGCTCGGCGCACGCTTTCTCGGACTCGGAGGCGGCGATGACCGCGCCGGCCAGCACGGTCGGCACGAACGGGCCCGGCGTCATGCGCTCGGCCAGCGCCTCGACGGCCACGGCCGCCTCCAGCAGGCCGTATCCGGATCCGCCGAACTCCTCGGGCAGGTGCAGGCCGAGCAGCCCCTGCTCGCCGAGGCCCTGCCAGAACGGCGGGCGCCCGCCCTCCTGGGACCGCACGACCTCGGCGGGCACGTTGCGCTCCGCCCAGCCCGCCACCGACTCGCGGAGCGCCTCGTGCTCCTCGCTCAAACCGATCGCCATGTCAGCCTCCTATGGTTCCCAGAACCATATTCTAGAGGATGCTTCTATGCCGAACGTAGACCCTTCACGAGAGTGTTGAGGTCGCGCCAGTGGCTCTTGCCGCTGTCGGGGATCGTGGCCAGCAGCATGGCGGGCTTCGTCTTGCCCGCCTCGACCACCGCGGCCAGCGCCTGCGACGAACGCCGTTCGCCGTCGAGGGTGTAGTCGACCCGGAAGCCGACGATCCAGCCCTTGCCCTCGGCCGGCTTCTGCGAGGCCGTCCAGGTGAGCGCGCCACCCTCGGGGTGCTGGGTGCGCAGCGACCAGCGGGCCGCCCTGACGGCGAGCTCCCTGTAGTCGGCGCTCGTCTTGGGCCTGTCCGCGGTCACGGGAAGCGGCGCCGAGGCCACCATCGTGTGCGGGACCGCCACCTTGCCCACGCGCTGGGCGATCGCGAACGGTGCGAAGGACTTCGCCGTCCACGGCTTTCCGAGCCTGGGATAGCTGATGCCGGTCCGCTTGTCGACGACCGTGCCGATCACCTTGCTGGCCTTGCCCGACATGGCGGGGAAGGCCAGGCTCGCCGGCACCGGCGTCAGCACCCCGCCGTCCTCCGCCACACCTGACGCGGCGCCGGGCCCTGAGGCCTGTGCCCGCTGCTGCTCGGTCGCGGTCGGCTCGTCGCCGGAGAACAGCGCGAAGATCGCGACCACCGCGAGCACGGTGGCGATCACCGCGGCGAGCAGGTAGACGACCTTGATCGGTATGTCGCCGACGCCGGCCACGAGCCGCCCGACGAACCCCCTGCGCGGCGGGGCCGGCGGCGTCCTGAACGCCCCTGCCGTCGGCGGCATCGGCACGTTGACGGTCTGGTCGGCGGGCGAGAGCTCCACTCGCTGGAAAGGGGTGGTGGGCGCGTCATAGGAGGGTTGATACGGCTCCTGTCCCTGATTGTGCGCCATGTCCCGAGGCTACGTGATCGGCCGTCTTCCTTGGACAGAATGTAATTCTGTAGGGTCACCACATGAGGGGCTTCTACGAGATCGCCGCCGCCGAGCCCGACCGCCCTGCCGTGCTCGGGGAGGACGGCCGCACCTACGGGGAGTTGCTCGCCCACGCCAACCGGCTCTCCCACGGCCTGACCGAGCGCGGGATCGGGCCGGGCGACGCCGTGGTCACGGTGTTGCGCAACGGCCACGAGGCGCTGGCCATGATGCTCGCCACCTACCAGCTCGGCGCCTACCACGTCCCGGTGAACTGGCACTTCACCGAGGAGGAGATCGACTACATCGTCGCCGACAGCGGGGCGAAGGTCGTCGTCGACTCCCCTCTGGAGGTGAGCGGCCGGCCCGCCGGCGCGCCGCCGCACCGGCGCGCGGGCTCGATGATGCTCTACACCTCGGGCACCACCGGCAGGCCCAAGGGGGTACGGCGGCGCCTGCTCGACCTCACGCCCGAGGACCTCTACCCCATCCTCATGCGCAAGAGCTGGAAGCACTTCGGGCTGCCGTTCGGCGGGGTCCACCTGGTGTGCTCGCAGCTCTACCACTCCGCCCCGTACGGCCAGGCGATGATGGCGCTGAACCTGGGCCACGCGATCGTCGCCCCCGAGAGGTTCGAGGCCGTGCGGACGCTGGAGCTGATCGAGCGCCATCGGGTGACGAACGCGTTCATGGTGCCGACGATGTTCCACCGGCTGCTGGCCGTACCCGATCGGGAAGAGTACGACCTGTCGTCGCTCACCCACCTCTACCACGGGGCCGCGCCGTGCCCGCCCGCGACCAAGCAGGCGATGATCGACTGGCTGGGCCCCGTGCTGTGGGAGTACTACGGCTCGACCGAGGCCGCCGTCGCGACGATGGTCTCCTCGCGGGAATGGCTGGCCAAGCCGGGCACGGTCGGCAGGGCGCTGGAGGGGATGGCGTTCACGATCGTCGACGAGGACGGCCGCGAGGCCGCCCCGGGCGAGCCGGGGCTGGTCTACATCGGCGGCATCAACAGGTTCGAGTACCACGGCGATCCCGGCAAGACCGCCGCCGCGATGCGCGGGCGTGACTACACCCCCGGCGACATCGGCTACCTCGACGAGGACGGCTACCTGTTCCTGCTGGACCGCAGGACCGACCTGATCATCTCGGGCGGAGTCAACATCTACCCCGCCGAGATCGAGGCGGCGCTGCTCGAACATCCGGCGGTCGCCGACGTGGCCGTGATCGGCGTGCCCGACGAGGAGTGGGGACACCGGATCGTGGCGCTGGTCCAGCCCGCCGAGGGCGTGACGCCGGGCGACGAGCTCTCCGCCGCGCTGCTGCGGCACTGCGAACCCCGCCTGGCGCGGCTCAAGCACCCACGGGTGATCGAATATCGCGCGCGGCTTCCGCGCACACCCACGGGCAAGCTGAGCAGGCGTGATGTCAGGGACACGTATCTTTCCGGTTGATCCGGGGAACATAACCGCGCATGAGGATGATCGTCGGGGGCATCGTAGCCACAGCTTTGCTCATCTCCGGTTGCACGGGCTCCATCTCGCGGTCGACGCCCATGCCCACGACGTCGCCACCGCCTTCCGGCAGCGCCACGACAGGCGCCACGGCCGGGTCCGCGCACGAGCTGGAGGTCGCCTACGAGACGGTCATCAAGGATGTGCTGCCGTCGATCGTGCAGATTTCCACGGCCGTCGGCATCGGCTCGGGCATCGTCTACGACACAGCGGGACACATCGTGACCAACGCCCACGTGGTGGGCGAGGCGACCAAGATGGAGGTCACGCTGGCGACCGGGGGCGCCGCGCGCAAGGCGAAGGTGGTCGCGTCCTTCCCCGCCGGCGACCTCGCGGTGATCAAGGTGGACGACCCCAGGGGGCTCACCCCCGCCAAGTTCGCCGACTCCTCGAAGCTACGGGTCGGCCAGATCGTGCTGGCCATGGGCACCCCGCTGGGCTATTCGGGCAGCGTCACCAACGGCATCGTGTCGGCGCTCGGCCGTACCGTCAGCGAGCCGCAGACCGACGGCGGCTCGCCGGTCGCGACGATCGCCAACGCCATCCAGACCTCGGCCGCGATCAACCCGGGCAACAGCGGCGGCGCGCTGGTCGACCTGTCGGGGCAGGTGGTCGGCATCCCGACGCTGACGGCCAGCGACCCCGAGCTGGGCAGCGGGCCCGCGCCCGGCATCGGGTTCGCCATCCCCAGCAACACCGCCACCGACATCGCCGCGCAGATCGTGAAGGACGGCAGGGTCACCAACACGCGCAAGGCCGCGCTCGGCATCGTCGGCCGTACGGTGATCGGCGCCAACGGCGCCGCCGTCGGCGTCGGCGTGGTCAGGGTCACCCGCGACGGAGGGGCGACTCGGGCGGGGATCGGGGAGGGCGACATGATCGTCACGGTGAACGGCACAGACACTCCGACGATGTCCGCCCTCTCGGAGGTCCTCGCGAAGCTGAAGCCTGGAGGTCAGGCCAAGGTCGAGGTGCTCAAGCCGAGCGGACGCGTCGACACGGTCACCGTGACGCTCAGCCAGCTCACTGCTTGACGGAGAAGACGATCTCGACGCGGCGGTTCTTCGCCCTGTTGAACTCGCTCGCCCTGCCGTCCACCAGGTTGGGCAGCTTGGGCCTGGTCTCGCCGAAGCCCGCCGCCTCGAACGTCACCGCCCCCGCCGCCAGCCGTTCCAGAGCCTGCTGTACGGCACGCGCCCGCTTCAACGACAGCACCTGGTTGTAGGCGTCCGCCCCCTGGTCGTCGGTGTGCCCCTGGATCTTCACCACGCCACCCGCCGACTCCGCCTTGATCTTGCCCGCCACCCCCGCCAGCCGCTGCCTGGCCTTCGGCGTCAGCACCCACTTGTCCAGCGCGAACAGCACGTCGCTGGTGAGCGCCACCGTCACCTCCCCGCCGAGCCTGGACTCGCTCTCCGAGCCGTCCATCGACTCGATCTCGGGGACGAGGTCCTCGACGGGGAAGACGAGGTCCTCCACCTGGAAGGTGGCGCCGGGCGGGACGGCGGGATCGGCCAGCACCGACCCCGAGAGCACTGCGGCGACGGCCAGTTCAGGAAACCGGAACATCGGTGAAGACTCCCAGGTCGGGGAATTCGACGGTGAGCTTGGTGACGTCGGCGGGAGGCGCGCCGTAGACGGCGTACATCTCCAGTGATCCGCCGCCCTTGATGCGCTGGTTCACCCTGCTGCACACGCAGTCGGCGTTCTCGCCCGTCCCCTTGCGCGCCACCCTGTAGCGCTTGCCGTTGACGGGGTCGATCAGCGTGACGCCCGCCACGGTCCAGTCCAGGGTGTCGTTGCCGAGGTTGGCGCCCACGTACCAGTCGTCGCCTGCGGCGTCGGAGGGGGCGAGATTGGAGACGGTCCAGGTCAGTGTGGCGATCTTGCCCTGCCGCTTGAGGCTGGTGATGTCGATGCGCAGCTCGCTCTCGTCGTGCTTGACCTTGCGGCTGGCGATCGCCTTGAGTTCCTCGGTCTGCGCGGCGGCGGGGGGCTCGGTCGCCGACTGCTCGGCGGCCGGTTCCTGGGTGGCCTTCGTGGCCACGGGCTGCTTCTCCTCGCCGCCGCCCGAGGCGAGCTGGTTGGGCAGCATCCCGCAGCCGGTCAACGTCATCGCCAGCATCGCGGCCGGCGCCAGTTTCCTTAGCATCCTGCTCTACCTCTTGCGGTCGGGGGATCGATGAGCCTGACACTAGGAAAGCGACGTTCAGGATCCGTATAGCCGGCTGTTATCGCAGGCCACGGCGGCGACGCGCTTCCATCGCGAGCTCCTGTGCCTCGGCGAGGCCACGCCTGTCACCGAGAGCGTCAAACTCTCCCATAGCGGATGCAATCGCATCAACTGCCCCATCCACCTCATCGAGGTCGAGACTGGTAGCGGCGATCGTCAGCAGCGCCCTGGCCCTTCCACGCCTGTCGCCGTGCGTCTCGAACACGGCCAGCGCGTCCCGCGCCGCCGTACCGGCCACGTCAGGGCGGCCCTCGGCCCTGGCCACGTTCGCCAGCGCCAGCACCGCCGCGGCTTCGGGCAGCCGGTCGCCGAGCCTCCTGCTCAGGCCGAGCGCCCGCTCGGCCGCCTCCCTCGCCTCCTTCGTCCTGCGCAGGCCGAGGTCGAGCGCCGCCAGGTCGAGGAGGACGGCGGCCTCGCCGCGCGGATCGCCCAGCTCCCTGTAGCCCTCCAGCCCGCGGCGCAGCAGCTCCTCGCTCCCCCGCAGCTCGCCCAGCGCCCGCAGCGCGTCGGCCATGCCGCGCGGGTCGGCGCCGAAGGCGGCCAGGCACTCGGCGAAGCAGCGCTCCGCCTCGTCGAGGCGGCCCTGGGCGCGATACACCAGGCCGAGCCTGAGCGTCGTGCGCGCCACCTCACCCTGCTCGGTGAGGGGCAGCGCGGCGCGCAGCGCGTCCGCTGCCTCCTCCAGCCTGCCTTCGGCCCTGTCGAGGTCGGCGAGCGAGCGCAGCAGCAACGCCTGACCGTGCCGATGCCCTGCCCTGCGCGCCGACTCCAGGCCGAGCAGCGCGGTCGCCCGCCAGTCGTCGTGGTAGGCGCCCAGCTCGAACAGCGGGGTCAGGTAGAAGGCGAGACGCCACGCCGCCTCGTCCATGCGGGCCCTGTGCAGGTCGGTGACCGCCGCGACCATGAACGTGCGCTCGGCCGCCAGCCAGCGGGCCGACTCGGCCAGCCGGGTGGTCGCCAGGTCCCTCTCGGCGGTGCGTGCCACGGTCAGGCCCGACCCCGGCTCGGCGGGCAGCATCAGCTCCCTTGCTCTGCGGGCGCGATCGAGGATCTCTCCCGCGACCCCTGCCAGAACGGCCGAGGCCGCGCCCTCCTCCTCGGCCAGGCGCTCGGCGGCGTACAGGCGGGTCAGGTCGTGCCAGCCGTACCGGTCGAGTCCGCGCTCCTGCAGCAGCCCCGCCTCCGTCAGCGCCTCCAGAACCCGCCTTCCCTCCCGCGTCCCGCCGCCGTGGGAGAGCAGCGCGGTGGCGATCCACGGGGCGAAGTCGGGGGAGGTCAGAGCGCCGAGGCGGCGCAGCAGGGCGCGCTCGTCGTCGGCCAGCGCCCGGTAGCCGAGCGCCAGGCTCGACCGGACGGCGAGATCGCCCGCGCTCAGCTCGTCGAGCCTGCCCCGCTCGTCGCCCAGCAGGTCGGCGAGGTACTCCAGCGTCCATCCCCTGCGCCGAGCCAGCCTCGACCCCGCGATCCGCAGCGCCAGCGGCAGCCCCCCGCACAGCCGCGCGATGCGCCGCGCCTGCTCGGGCTCGGCGGCGACGCGGTCGGCCCCGACGATTCCCTCCAGCATCGCCACCGCCTCGCCGGGCTCCAGCACGTCGAGCGGGTAGGCGCGGGCCGCCTCCAGGCCGAACAGCGGCGACCTGCTGGTCACCAGCGTCATACACCCCGCTCCCGTCGGCAGCAGCGCCCTGACCTGCGCCTCGCTGGTGGCGTCGTCGAGCACGACGAGCACCCGCCTGCCCGCCACCAGGCTGCGGTAGAGGCGCACCCGCTCGTCGAGCGTCGCGGGGACCGCGCCGTCGGGACAGCCGAGCGAGCGCACGAGATCTTCGAGGACGGCGCCAGGCGTCCTGTAGCGCAGGGAGGCGTACAGCGTGCCGTCGGGCAGGCCGAGCCCGCCGGCCGCGTGGACGGCGAGCGCGGTCTTGCCCGAGCCCGCCGGGCCGTACAGGACGAGGTGGACGGGCGCCGCCCCCTGCGCGGGGACCGCCGCGGCGATCCAGTCGAGCACCGCGGTCCTGCCGGTGAAATCGGCGATGTCCGGCGGCGTCTCGTTGGGGACACTCACCCTCTCGTCCTCCGCGAGCACCCTGTCGTGCGCCTCGCGCAGCTCGGGGCCCGGTTCGAGGCCGAGCTCGTCCACGAGCGTGCCGCGCGCGGCCTGGTAGGCCTCCAGCGCCTCCGACCTGCGGCCTGCCTGATGGAGGGCGAGCATCAGCTGCGCCCACGCCCGCTCCCTCAGCGGGTGGGCCGCCACCAGCGCGCGCAGCTCACCGATCACCTCGCCGCCCCTGCCGAGCGCCAGGTCGAGCGCGACCCGCTCCTCCAGCGCCGCCAGCCTCAGCTCTTCCAGCGGTACGGCACGCGCCCGCCGCAGCTCGCCCTCGATCCCGTCGAGCGCGGGCCCCCGCCACAGCCCCAGCGCCTCCCGCAACAGCTCGGCCGCCTCCTGGGCGCCCCCCGCGTCCCTGACCCTGCGCGCGGCCGCCACCATGCGCTCGAAGCGGAGCGCGTCGACCTCGTCGGGCTCCGCCGCCAGCAGGTAGCCGCCGGGAACGGTCCTGATGCCGTCGACGACCTTGCGCAGCGCGCTCACGTACACCCTGAGCACCGCCTCCGCCGAAGCCGGCGGCTCGTCGCCCCACACCGCGGCGACCAGCCGGTCGACGGTGACGGTGTGTCCCGCGTGCAGCAGCAGCGCGGCCAGCAGCACCCGGTGCTTGGCGGGGCCCGGGGTCACCTCCCGTTCCCCGTCGCGCACGACCAGCGGCCCGAGCAGGCGGAACCGCGCGCTCATCCCCGTGAGGCCCGCACGTCGAACGAGCCGAACCTGACGCTGACCCGCTGGTCGCCGTCGGGGGCGGCGAAGACCCCGCTCGGTCCTGGGCCGAGGGGGTGGTTCGTGTCGGAGGCCTCGCCGACGAGTTCCTCGTCGAGCCACATCCGCAGGACCGCCTTCGGCCCTTCGCTCCTGCATTCGGCGACGATGCGGCGGTCTCCGGACTTCTTGGGCGCCGCGCCGCCGTCGAGCAGCGTGCCCTTGCCCGCCTGGCGCTTGGTGATCGTGGCCTGGCCCGCGCTGGTCACGGCGAACTCGTACCGCTGGGCGGCGTCGGCCCCTCGGCACCACACGCCGAACTCGCCGCTACCCGTGATCCGCCTGCCCTTCGCGCTGATCACCGCGCCGGTGTCGGGCTCCGTGGGCGGCGGCGCCGCGCGCCACAGCCGCCAGCCGGGGTTGGCGGTGAGCAGGTAGCCGTCGCCCGACCGCTCGACGGTGCCGCCGTCGGTGCGGCCCGTCTCCCAGCCGTCGGCGAAGTCGGCCTGGTACGGCCAGGCCTGCGTCCCCGGCCTCAGCGTCATCAGGCCCGCCACCGTGGCCGCGACCACGAGGGCCGCCGCCCCCGCCACCCACGGCCACCGCCGCCGCCCCCGCCCGTCCGCCGTCGTGGCCCCGGGGACAGGCTCCCCGGCCCGTGCCGCATCAGGGTCCCGCTGGGACGCCGCCCACGTCGGCGCGGCCGTCCCGGTGGCCCGCTGAGGCGCGGCCCATGTTGGCGCGACCGTCTCGGGGGTGCGGTGAGGGGCGGCCGGTGCGGCGGCGACGGGGCCCGTCCAGGTGCGTTCGACGACCATAGTGGCCGTCGCCGGGCTCGGCTGGCCGCCCACGAGCTCGGCCAGCAGTTGCCCGGCCGTCGGCCGCTTGGCCGGGTCCTTGGCCATCGCCCACTCGACGACCCCGCGCATCCGCTCGTCCAACCCCTGCAGGTGGGGACCCTCGTTGACGATCCTGTACAGCACCTCGGCGGGCGCCCCACCGCCGAAGGGCAACCGCCCGGTGCCCGCGAACGCGATCACCCCGCCCCACGCGAACACGTCGGCCGACGGCCCGGCCTGCTCGCCTCTCACCTGCTCGGGAGCCATGAACGCCGGCGTTCCCACGATCGCCTGGCTGGCCAGGCTGTCCGCGCCCACGAGCTGTGCGATGCCGAAGTCGATCACGCGTGGCCCGAGCGGCGACAGCAGGACGTTCGACGGCTTGAGGTCGCGGTGGATCACCCCTGCGCCGTGGATGGCCGACAGCGCGGTGGCGATCCCCACCGCCAGCGCCTCCAGGTTCCCGCCGGTCAACGGCCCCTGCTCCCGTACGGCATGCGACAGGTCGGGCCCCTTGACGTACTCGGTGACCAGATAGGCCACCTCCCCGTCCAGGCCGGCGTCGAGCACGGGCGCGGTGCAGAACCTGGCCACGCTCCTGGCGGCCGACACCTCGCGGGAGAAGCGCCGCCTGAAGGCGGAGTCACGCGCCAGAGCCGGATGGATGACCTTGACCGCCGCCAGCCCTCCCGTGGGCGTGGACGCCAGATGCACCTCGCCCATCCCGCCGCGGCCGAGCTCCCGCAGCAGCGTGTATCCGCCGATCACCCGAGCTGTCACAGCAGCCCCGCCACGTCCTCACGCGACAGCGCCGCGCCCCTGGCGTACGCCTCGGCGAAGGCCTGCTCGCCCAGCGCGGCGCGAGCCCGGTCGCGCACGTGCGCGACGTCGGGGTCGCCCGCCAGCGACATCCCGCGCAGCCCCGACCCCACGCCGAGCAGCGTCGCGGCCCTCTCGTGGTCGCCGCGCAGGCCCGCGACGCCCGCGAGCCCCTCGACCGCGAGCGCCAGCACCGGCATGCTCTGCACCCGCAGCGCCGCGACGAAGGCCTCCTCGTGCCTGGCCGCGGCGAGGTCGACGTCACCAGAGGCCGCCGCGATCCGGCCGAGCGCCACGCCGATGTGCACGTCCGTCAACGACTCGCCGAAGGACCCGCTCGTCTCCCTGGCCCGTACCTCCTCGTAGCGGCGGCGCGCCCCGTCCAGGTCGCCGCGCAGCCTGGCCACCTCGGCGAGGCCGCAGCTCGCCCTGGTGGTGCCCTCCAGCGCGCCGACCCTGCGGGCCAGGTCCACCGCGCGCAGGTAGTCCGCCTCGGCGCCGTCGAGGTCGCCGAGCAGCAGCTCTCCCTCGCCACGCTGGCACAGCAGGTCGGCGATGTCCTCCTGCGCGCCGAGCTCGCCGACCAGGCGCAGCGCCTCCTCGATCAGCTCGGTGAACCGTTCCCGCTCGCCGCGCCACGCGGCCACCTTGACCAGCTCCGACAGCGCCATCGCGCTGCCGAGCCGCTCGCCGAGCGAACGGAAGTAGTCGAGCGCGAGCGAGAACTCCCGCTCGGTGCCCTCCACGTCGCTTTCCATCAGGTGGCAGAGGAACCCCTTGCCGACGTGGTGCAGGCCCCTGACCCACGCGTCGCCGCTGGCCTGGACGCGATCCATCATCACCTCGAGGAACCCGTCCTCGGCGGAGGGGCCGGCGAAGCTGCCCCAGAAGAACGACAGCTGGGGGCGTTCGGCGACCAGATCCATCGCGCGCATCAGTTTCTGCGCCACCTCCAGGTGCTCGCCGCCCGAGGCCGCGCTGGCCACGCAGATCACGTACTCGGGCTCGAGCCCCTCGGGCGGCCGGGGGCCGACTGCGGCCAGCAGCGCGCGGGCGGGCCGCACGCCGACGCCTCGCCGCCCCCGCAGCCACCAGTACGTCGACAGGTCCGCGAAGATCCGCAACGCCATGGCAGGGTCGTGCCGGGTGGCCCAGCCCAGCGCCGCCAGCAGGTTGTCGTGCTCGGGGTCGAGCATGGCCGCCCACTCCAGTTGGTCGGCGCGCAGCAGGTGCGGGGCCGCCTCGCGCAGCACGCCGAGGAAGTACTCGGCGTGGGCCCTGCGGTAGGCGGCCACCTCGCCCGACTCGTCCAGCCGCTCGGCGCAGAACGCGCGGATGGTCTGCAGCATCCTGTAGCGGTCGCCGACCACCTCGACCAGCGACTTGTCGGCCAGCCCGGTGAGCAGCTCGACCGCGTCGCGCGTGCCGCAGACCCGCTCGGCCGCCTCCAGCCTGGCGCCGTCCGCGAACACCGTCAGCCGCCTGGCGACCTCCTGCTCCTCCTCGTCCAGCAGGCCCCAGCTCCACTCGACCACCGCGCGCAGCGTGCGGTGCCGTGGCTCGGCCGTACGGCTGCCGCGCGATAGCAGCCCGAGCCCGCCGTCCAGCCTGGCCGCGACCTCGGCCACCGACAGCGAGCGCAGGCGGGCGGCGGCCAGCTCGATCGCCAGTGGCAGGCCGTCGAGCGCCGCGCAGATCCGCTGGACGTCGGCGAGGTTGCCCTCGTCCACCGCGAACCAGGGGCGTACGGCGGCGGCCCTGTCCTCGAACAGGTGGACGGCGAGCGTGCCCGGCAGCGGTGGCACCTGCCAGATGCGCTCGCCTGTGATGCCGAGCGCCTCCCTGCTGGTGGCCAGGACGCGCAGGTCGGGGCAGGCGCTGAGCAGGCGGTAGGCGAGCCCGGCCGCCGCCTCGACGACGTGCTCGCAGTTGTCGAGGACGAGCAGCATCGGCCGCCCCGCCAGCGCGCTGACCAGGCGGTCGGCGGGGTCGGGCTGGTCCTGGCCGACGCGCAGGCCCAGCCTGGTGAGCACGGCCTGCGCCACGTCGCCGCCCTCGGCCAGCGCGCCGAGCTCGATGAAGCCCACCTCGCCACACACCGTGGCCGCGGCCTCGATGGCGAGCCTGGTCTTGCCCGCGCCGCCCGGTCCCGTCAGCGTGACGAGCCTGGCCCGCTCCAGCAGGACGCCGACCCCTGCCAGGTCGTCCTCCCTGCCGACGAAGCTGGTGAGCTGCGCGGGCAGGGCGGCGGGCAGGGCGGATCGCGCGTCCCGCTCGTCGGGGACCGCGGTGGGCGACGGCCGGCCCGCCGCAGGGGCGTAGAGCTCGCCGCGCAGCGCCGCCAGGTGGATCTCCCGCAGCTCGGGCGAGGGATCGACGCCCAGCTCGTCCGCCAGCGTCCTGCGGGCGTCCTCGAAGGCGGCCAGCGCCTCGGCCTGCCGGCCGCTGGCGTACATGGCCCTGATGAGCTGGCCGCGCAGGCGCTCCCTAACCGGGTGCGCCTCCACCAGCTCCTGCAGCTCGGCCACCAGCTCCCTGTGCCTGCCCAGCTCGAGGTCGGCCTCGACACGGTCCTCCGTGACGTCGACCCTCAGCTCCTCCAGCCGCGCCGCCTGCGCCGGAGCGAACGGCGCGTCGCGCACGTCGGAGAGCGCGGGCCCCCTCCACAGCCGCAACGCCTCCGCGAGCAGCGCGGACCGCTGGGCGGCCGGCTCGGTGGCACGTCCTTCGCGGAGCAGGCGCTCGAAGCGGTGGGCGTCGACCTCCTCGACGTCGACGGCCAGGCGGTATCCGGCGGGGTGGAACTCGATCGGGGTGTCCAGGTTCCTGCGCAGGCGGGAGATCTGCGACTGCAGCGCGTTGGTCTCGCCGGTCACGGCCTGCTCCCCGTACAGGCCCTCGATGAGCCGCTCGGTGGGGACGATCCGGCCGGCGTCGACGACGAGCAGCGCCAGGAGGGCGCGCAGGCGGGTGCCGCCGACGGTGATCGCGCCGCCGTCGGCTCGCCGCGCCTCGACGGGGCCCAGGATGCCGAACCGCATCACATGACCCTACGCAAACGCGCCACCAGGGCCCGCAGCGCCTCGATCGAGGCCGGGCGGTGCACGTCAGAGGCGTGGAAGGCGAGGTTTCCCGCCCAATTGGTCACGATCGCGGCCATAGCCCGTCGATGCTATCGAATCACGGCGTCTGTGCCCGGCCGGTGCTCCAGGCCCATGCCGCGATGCCGACCCTGTTCCTCACGCCGAGCTTGCGCTGGATGCTGGCGATGTGGTTCTTGACCGTGCCGGCCGACAGGAAGAGCTCCTCGGCGATCTCGGCGTTGGTCTTGGCCTGGGCGACCAGGCGGGCGACGTCGTCCTCCCTGTCGGTGAGCCCGGGGTCCCCCGCCGGGACGCCTGGCTCGCCCGAACCGCGCAGCAGGCCGACCGTGAGCTGGGGGCTGATGAGCACGTCCCCGCTCATCGCCGCCCGTACGGCCTCGACGAGCAGCGTGGGCCCCGAGCGCTTGAGCACGAACCCCGAGGCTCCGTGGCGCAGCGCCGCCCGGACGTAATCCTCCTCGCCGAACGTCGTCACGACCACGACGTGGATGCCGGTCTCTGCCAGCGCACGCGTGACCTCGATGCCGTCGGCGCGGGGCATCCTGATGTCGGCGAGCACCACGTCGGGGCGGATCGCGAGCGCGGTCTCGACGGCCGTGACGCCGTCGGCCGCCTCGGCGACCACGGTCATGTCGGGCTGGGCGTCGAGGATGAGCCGGAACGCGCCGCGGATGCCCTCCTGGTCGTCGGCGATGAGGATCCGGGTGGTCACGCCGTTCATCGTCGCAGAGGGAGCCGCGCCACCAGCGACCACCCTCCCGGTACGGCGGCGGCCCGCAATGTCCCGCCCATCGCCTCCGCCTGCTCCCTCAGCGCGGGCAGCCCGAACCCGCCGCGCCCCTCGCCCCGTTCCGCGCCACCGGCTCCGTCGTTGGCCACGCTCACCACGAGCGTCCCGTCCTCGGCGCGGACGGCGACGTCCACCGTGGTGGCCTCGGGAGCGTGGCGGCGCACGTTGGTCAGGGCCTCGACGACGATCCGGTAGCCCAGCCCTGCCACCTCCTCCGGCACCTCGACGTCCTCGACGGTCACCTCCACGCGGGCGGGCCCCGCCGAGGTGAACCTGGCGGCCAGGTCGGCGAGCCCGGCGAGGCCAGGGCTGTCGTGCAGCTCCAGCACGGTGCGGTCCAGCGTCGCCATCGCCCGCAGCCCCGCCTGCTCGACCCGCTGGAGCGCCGCCAGCGCCTGGGCCGGCTCGACGACGCCGACCACCTGCCCCGCCTGTGCCTGCGCCACCATCTCGCTGACGTCGTGGGCGACGAAGTCGTGCAGGTCCCTGGCCAGGCGCAGCCGCTGCCTGGCCCGCTCGTCCTCGACCGCCCGCACCCGCAGGGTGTCGAGCGAGCGAAGGTAGAGCCCCACGCCCGCGACGCCGCACACGCCGAGGCCCCAGAACGCACACATGCCCAGCGCCTCCAGCGGGGAGGCGGGGACCATGTAGCGCAGCAGCCACGCCGAGGCGGCGATCCCCGCCACCACGCCGGACGGCACGGCCTGCCGTACCGGGGACCATCGGGCGGTCAGGCCGACCAGCGCGATCAGCGCGAGGCTCTCTGCCAGCCCCAGCAGGTCCTCGCCCCTGCGCGGGCCGCTGATCAGGTACGAGCAGGTGACCGCCAGGGAGAGTCCCGCGGCGACGCCGGTGACGACAGGCAGGCGGGCCCGCCTGCGGGCGCCGCCGAGGACCACCCACGCCAGCGCCGCCACCGCCGCGACCAGCGGCACCACCGAGAACTCCACGGCAGCCACGATACGGACATGCCAAACGGCACCCGGCATACCCCTCGAAGCGCTCACAACCTGCCGAACGGCACATGGCCCGCGCTCGGGTGCGGGCTCGAGGCTGGAGGCATGACAGCGATCATCTCGAAGGCGGGGCACGCGGCGACCGCCTTGTTCGTCGGCTACGTGGCGCTCGGCGCGTCATGGGCGCTGGGCGCGCCCGGTTTCCCCTGGGGAGCGAGCGACCCCGACCCCGACGGTCAGGGCTCCCTCCTGGCCTGGCTCTCCCCTGACCCCGGCGGCTGGTGGATCGCCGCCTTCGCCCTCGTCTGCGCGGCCACCTCGATGGCGCTGCTGCGTAGCCGTGGCAGACTCCCGCTGCTGGTGGCGTGGCCGCTGGCCGGGTTCCTCGTGCTGGTGCTGCCCGACTCCCGCCTCATGATGGGTGTCGCCTACACGCCGCTGCTGAGCGTGACGGCCTTCCTCGACGGCCCATGGGGCGAGGTCGGTCTCGGCGACGTCTGGCAGTGGCCGGTGCTCAACCAGCTGCTCTGCGCCCTCGGCGGCGCCCTGCTCGCCGCGGCGGCCGTGTCCGCCCAGCGTCGCCGCCGCGACGGGTGCGCGGCGTGCGGGCGGACCGAAGCCGGTGTGGGCTGGACGACCCCCGCCGCGGCCGCCCGGTGGGGTCGCACGGCCGTCGCCATCGCGGTCGCCACCCCGCTGTTCTACTGCGCGACCAGGTGGGCGTGGGCGCTCGGCATCCCGTTCGGCGTCAGCGAGGGGTTCTTGGAGGAGGGGAACAGGGACGCGCCCGGTATCTGGCTGGCCGGCGCCTACCTGGCGACCTTCGGTGCCCTCGGCGGAGTGCTCACCCTCGGGCTGGTGCAGCGCTGGGGTGAGGTCTTCCCCCGCTGGATGCTCGGCCTGCGCGGCAGGCGCGTGCCGCCGCTCCTGGCCATCATCCCCGCCACCCTGGTCGCGGCCATCATCACCGAGGCCGGCCTGACCTACATCAGGCGCGCGGTCACGGGTGCCTTCGAGCTGTCGGAGTGGGGCGCGTGGCTGCCCGAGTGCTTCTGGCCGGTCTGGGGCGTGGCCCTCGCCGCCGCCGCTCTCGCCTACGGCCTGCGCAGGAGGGGCCGCTGCGCCCACTGCGGGCGGGGCGCCGTGGCCGCGGCCCAGAGCACGATGGCGATGTAGACGACCTGCTCGGGGATCCGCTGCCAGAGCGGCGTCGCGGCCTCGCCGCCGAAGGGGACGTCGGCGAGGGCGGCGTAGATGTTGGCCGGCAGCAGCAGCACGAAGAGCAGCGCGAGAGCGAGCCCCGCGGCCCACCTGGTCGGGCAGATCACCAGCCCCAGCGCGCCGAGCAGCTCGAACACGCCGGTCAGGTAGACCATCAGGCTGGGGAACGGCACGAACGGCGGCACGATGGCCACCATGTCGCCGTGGTTGGGCATGACAGTGACGCTTTCAGGGACGAAGTGGGCGCTGGCGGCCAGCACGAGCATGACGGCCATGCCGTGCGCGGCGGCCACCGCCCAGGTGTCGAAGCGGCGCACGCCCAGCGCGCCCAGGAGGCGGAAGACGAGGGTGCTCACGACGAGAGCGATGAGGACGATCATGGCCATCTCCTAGCTGTTGGATAGTCACACTATCCAATCTGCTCCACGAAGGCAACGCCCCATCCCTCCTCCGAGGGCATCGCCGCACAGGCTTTCACCGGCCCGTACTCTTTTCGGGTGATGTGGTGTCACCTCCCGATGGCCGGGGCGAGCAGCCCGACGGCCGCCACGAGCAGCATCACGATCGGCATGAACGACTTGTTGTTGGCGGCGCCCTGCGGATCGCTCGCGGCGGTCACCACCATGCTGACCAGCGCGGCGCCGAACAGCCCCACGCCGATGAGCAGGCGGCCCCAGGTCATCGCCCCTGACTAGATCGCGGCCTCGCGCATCGCCTCCGCCGGGTGCACCCGGCCTGCCCGCCTGGCCGCGACGGCCACACCTGCCAGAGCCACCACCACGCCCGTGGCGAAGGCCGTGACGACCGGCCAGGTCTGCGTGCTCGGCACCAGCCAGGAAGGCGCCATCCCCAGGCCGGCGAGCCAGTCCAGAGTCGGCCCCGCGGCGGACGGCCCGGCCGACGCGCCCAGCGCGGAGGCGACCACGGCGACGAACCCGGCCTCTCCGTACACCATCCGCCGCACCTGGCGGCGGGTCGCGCCGACGGTCCGCAACAGCGCGAACTCGCGCCGCCGCTGCGCCACCGCGAACGCGAACGTCGACGACACCACGAAGACGGCGATGAACAGGGCGAATCCGGCGGCGATGCCGACGATCGTGCCGGCGCCGGCCGCGCACTGCAGCAACGTGGACTTGCCCGATCCGGACGGCCCCATCACGGCGGTGAACGTGCCCCGGCCGAACCCGATGGTCACGTTGTCGAGCGCGGTGACGCCGTGCGCGTAATGCTTCGTGACCGCCGTCAGCTCGACCGCGGAGTCCAGGGCTTCCATGAGTTTCACAGGCAGAACGCTAGGGACGCCAGGTGGCCTCCGGTACCGGACAAGTGACTAGGATCCGGCGGTCGGGTGAGCGCCCCGATGACGCCCCGAAAACACGAAAACCGCCCCTTACCGGCGGTGTGTCCGCAGGTAAGAGGCGGTCTGGTCTCGTGGAGGTGGCGGGAATCGAACCCGCGTCCTTTAACCCCAAGACAGGGCTTCTCCGGGCGCAGCCTGCTTAACGTTTTCTCAGCCCCGGCGCTCACGCAGGCGCGTCGCCGACAGGCTCAGCCACTGTTTGATTTCCCGCTCTCCCCCGTGGCCGGGTTGAGCGGTTGAGCCTTCTAACGATGCCAGATCCCGGGCCGAAGGCATGCTCGGGCTGACAGAGGTTTCGCTACTTAGGCAGCGAGAGCCAGGGAACCCTGGCCGACCTCAGTGCGCTTAGAGTTGGCACTTGTTGTTTGCGGTCACAGGATTAACGAGGTTATGTCCGCAGTCCTCGGCCCGCTTCACCTGACTTGCAAGGTCAAAGTCGAAACCGATCACCCCCTGTGCAGTTGTCAACACGACCGCGAACGGCCGAGCAACACGACGATACAGGTGACAACACCGGGAACGCCAACCCAATTCCCGGGTGCCGACCCCCGGAGGCGCGCACCGATGCGGAACGCCCCCGGGGGCGACCGGCAGGGTCTCGCCGGTCCGGACGGCAGGACTTCCCCCGAGATGAAGTCCTGTCTCATCGTGATGACCAGATCCGCAACCCCCCGATCGGGTCTGGTCACTCTGGAAGACGCAGCCGCGCCCGCCAATGGTTGCTCAGCGTGATGATATTTTCACGCAGGGTTGCGAAGGGCGGAGAAGAACCGGCCCGCGTAGCCGGCGGGATCTGCGTCCTCGGCGAAGACGGCCACGGCCACGTCGCCCTGCCATCCCACGAACCACGCCTGCTTCTCGTCCTTGCCGGTCACCGGCGCGGTGATGCCCGAGACCTGCTCGCCTCCCGTGGCCGCCGCCGCGGCCGCGGTACCCGACGTGACGCCCGCGCGCATCATCGCCTGCAGGACCGGCAGCGCCTTGGGGTCGATCGTCACGGCGGGGGGCGGCGTGGCGGGCAGCACCGCGGCGGTGGGGTCGGGTGTGGCCGGCTTGACGACCAGCAGCGGCGGCCGCCAGGTTCCCTTGGCGACGGCCCCGGCCACCAGCGCCATCGCCAGCGGGCTCACCTCGACGTTCTGCCCCGCGATGGCCTTCGCCTTGTCCGCGTCGGAGTCGAGCTTGGCGATCTTCCCGCTGAACGACCTCAGCGGCAGCTTCCACGGCTTGCCGAGGCCGAAGTCGGCCGCGGCCTTGGTCAGGTCCTCAGCCGTCACCCTGCGAGCGAGCGAGGCGAGCGCGGTGACACAGCTCTTGGCGAAGCTCGACTGGAAGCTCTGCGTGGTGGTGGCCGTCAGCCCCGCCTGCTCGAACCTGGCCCCGCCGACCGACCGCTCGGCCGGGCAGGACAGCCGCTGGCTCGGCTTGACGCCCTTCCGTAGCAACGCCTCGGCCGCGATGATCGAGAAGGCGGTGCCCGCCGGGTACTTGCCCGCCAGCGCGTTCTTCTCCTCGTTGAGGTCGTGGGAGGCGCTCACCGCGAGCACCTCCCCCGTGGATGCCTTGACCGCCACCATGGTCGCCGACCTGGTGCCCGCGAGCGCCGCCTCGGCGGCCTCCTGGATCGTGCTGTCGATCGTGGTCTCCACGGGCACGTTCGCCCGCCCCGGCCACTTCTTCAGCTCGGCGACCTGCTCACCGGTCTTGAGGTCGAGCGTGACCACCGAGGTCTGCGTGGAACCCGTCAGGGAGTCCTGGTAGGCCTTCTGCAGCCCGGTCAGGCCCACGGAGTCGCCGGCGCGCTGCGGACCGCCCAGCTTCTGCTCGGTCTCGGCGGTCAGCGCGCTCACGGTGCCCACGATCTGCTCAGGCGCCGCGGGCGCGACGGGCTGCTTCTGCTCCTGGATGGTGACGCCGGGGATGGCCTCCAGCTTGGACTTGAGCTGGCCGAACTTCAGCCGGCCGAAGGTGACCAGCGGCACGAACGTGCTGGGCGGCGCCGACCTGACGCGGCTCAGCAGCCGGTCCTGGGCGAAGCCGGTGAGCTTGGCGAGCTGCTCGACCGCCTTCTCGGCGTTGTCGCCGAGCGTCACGGGGGTCACCCCTGCCACGTAGAGCGTGGCGTCCTTCTGCAGCGGCTCGCCGGTGCGGTCGAGCACCGAACGGCGCGGCTCCGGCTTGGCCTCCACCGCGAAGCGCTGCCCCTCGTGCAACTGCGGGTGGATGACGCTGGGCGACCAGCGCACCTTCCACACGCCGCCGACCAGGTGCAGCGGCAGCCTGCTCGTGTACTCCCACAGCGAGTTGTTCTCGCCGAGATCGACCTCGGCCGTGAAGTCGGCCGTCGACTCGCCGCCGTTCTCCACCAGGCTCTTGATCTTGAATCGGAAGGAGGCCGCGTCCAGGTGGACGCGGGCGTCCTCCAGCGCCTTGGCGACCGCTTGGGGATCACCGTCGGTACGGCCCGCCGCCAAGGCGTAGTCGCCCGACTGCCAGCCCACGAGGAAGTCCCGCACGGCCTCGTGCGCGGAGGGCTCCTCGAAGCACCCGGTCAGCGTCGTGCAGGCGACCGTCATCGTGACGGCCGCCGCCAGGACTCTGCGAACGTGAGGTCTCATCGGTTGCGCTGGCGGACAGCCCGGGCCATCTCCCGCTTGTCCTGCTGTTCCTTCAAGGACTGGCGCTTGTCCCAGTCCTTCTTCCCGCGCGCGAGCCCGATCTCGATCTTGGCCCTGCCGTCCTTGAAGTAGAGCGACAGCGGCACGATCGTCAGCCCGCCCTCCTTGACCTTGGCGGCGAGCTTGTCGATCTCCTTGCGGTTGAGCAGCAGCTTGCGCTTGCGGCGGGCGGCGTGGTTGGTCCACGTCCCCTGGGAGTACTCGGGGATGTGGACGTTGAGCAGCCACGCCTCGCCGTCGTCGATGGAGGCGTAGCCGTCGATGAGCGAGGCCTTCCCCGCGCGCAGCGACTTGACCTCGGTGCCCTGCAGCACCAGACCCGCCTCGAAAGTGTCCTCGACGTTGTAGTCGTGGCGGGCCCGCTTGTTCTGGGCGACGAGCTTCCGCCCGGTCTCACGTGGCATGCTTCGACCTTACCCGGGTTCGTCAGACCCTCAGGTAACGGCGAAGCGTCACAAAGGACGCCATGACACAGATCACCACGCCGATGATCATCGTGATCGTGATGACCCAAGCCACGTCGTTCCATCCGAGCTGGCTGTTGGCGGCGAACGCCACGGTCGTCCCCTCGAACAGGAAGACCTTCGCCACGATCAGCATGACGGCCGCCACCACACCGCCGACCAGGCCCGAGATCATGCCTTCCATCACGAACGGCAGCTGGATGTAGATGTTGGACGCGCCGACCAGCCGCATGATGCCCGTCTCCCTGCGCCGGTTGAACGCCGAGAGCCTGACGGTGTTGCCGATCAGCAGGATCGCCGCGAGCACGAGGATCCCCGCCACCGCCAGAGCGGCCAAGCGGAGTTTCTCCAGCGTCCCGAAGAAGCCCTCCAGTTGGTCCCGTTGGTCGATGACCGTGGAGACGCCCTTCATCGCCTTGGCGGCGGCGATCACGGGCTGGTAGACGTTGGGGTCCTTCAACTTCACTCGGAGCGACTCAGGCATGTCCTTGACGTCGACGACCTGGGCCAGGATCGAGCTGGCCGACTGCGAGCTCTTGAAGTGCTCGTAGGCCTGCTGCTGGTTCTCGTAGGTGACGGTCTCGACATTGGGCAACGCCGACAGCTGTGCGTGCAGCCGCGTGCGCTCGGCCTCCTTGACGCCCCCCGGCGACGTCTTGCAATTCTGGAAGGGAGAGTCGGTCTTGCACAGGTAGACCGAGATCTCGACCTTGTCGTACCAGAAGGTCTTCATCAGGCCGACCTGGGCGTTGATCATCAACCCGACGCCCAGCAGGGCCATGGCGACAGCCACGGTGACGATCACCGCGATCGTCATGGTCAGGTTGCGACGGAGGCCGATCCAGACCTCGGAGAGGATGAAGTTCGCCCGCATGTTCTGCCTATAACTCCTGTCAGTACGCCTGGCCGTAGACGCCACGCGACTGGTCGCGGACGATCTTGCCGTCCTCCAGCTCCACGACCCGCTTGCGCATGGAGTCGACGATGGCGGCGTCGTGCGTGGCCATGACGACAGTGGTGCCGGTCCTGTTGATCCGGTCGAGCACCTTCATGATGCCGATGCTCGTGGCGGGGTCGATGTTTCCCGTCGGCTCGTCGGCCAGCAGGATCATAGGCCTGTTGACGAACGCGCGAGCCATCGCGACTCGCTGCTGCTCGCCGCCGGACAGTTCGTCGGGCATGCGGTGCGCCTTGCCCTCAAGACCGACCAGCTCGATGACCTCGGGCACCACCTTGCGGATGAATCGCCTCGGCTTACCGATGACCTCGAGCGCGAACGCCACGTTCTCGTAGACGTTCTTGTTCGGGAGCAACCGGAAGTCCTGGAAGACGCAGCCGATACGGCGGCGCAGATGCGGCACCTTGAAGTTGGACAGCCTCGCGAGATCCTTCCCGGCGACATGGATCGCGCCGGAGTTGGGCTTCTCCTCCTTGAGGACCAGCCGCAGGAAGGTGGACTTCCCGGATCCCGAGGGACCGACGAGGAACACGAACTCGCCCTTGTCCACGTCTACAGACACGTGGTCGAGAGCGGGCCTGTTCTGGTTCGCGTAGACCTTGGTGACATTATCGAAATGGATCACGAGCGCATCACGACGTGCCAGTCTAGGGGTCGGGACGGAAATGAGGGTGGCACATGCCCACTTCCCACCGCCCGCCAGCGGGGACGCCCATCTTTACTGATGATCGACGTTCCGCTTGGCTGCAGGACAGTCTAGGGGGAAGACTGGCATGGAACGTCCATAACGGAAACAAAACGATTCTGTTACCTGAGAACCGTCTAGAGTGGATGGTGACATGAGTTGCGAACACCTCGTCTGCGCCCAGTGCGCTCACCCGGTCATCGAGGGTCGCTGCGCCCTGTGCCGCGCCAACCGTGAACGGATGCACCAGCACGGGATCTCCCCGATGCTGATCCTCATCGCACTGCTGACGCTGCTGTTCCTCGCGCTCGCGCTCCAGCACCTGGTCGGCTGACCCTTCCCTGCGGCAGGCCGGCCTTCGCGTCTTTCGGCATGCGTGGAGAACCCGGGGCATGACGGGCGCCGTGACGGCGGGAGGCGGCGCCGCCGAGGAGCGTCCTTGGACGGACGCCCGCCGGTGACCACGCAGGCGCCTTCCCGTGCGTGCCGTACAGGGAGAGGACTACTCGGCGGTCTCCTGGCGGCGCATCCAGCGGATCTCGCTCTCGATGAAGTCGTCGAGGTCGCCGTCGAGCACCGCCGTGGGGTTGCCCGCCTCGTGGCCCGTGCGCAGGTCCTTCACGATCTGGTACGGGTGCAGCACGTAGTTGCGGATCTGGGTGCCCCACGAGGTCGTCGAAGCGCCGCGCAGCTCCGACATCTTCTCCGCCTCCTCCTGCCGCTTGCGCTCCAGCAGCTTGGCCTGCAGGACGTTCATCGCCGAGGCGCGGTTCTGCAGCTGGGAGCGCTCGTTCTGGCAGGAGACCACGATCCCCGTCGGGATGTGGGTGATGCGCACCGCCGAGTCGGTGGTGTTGACGCCCTGGCCGCCGGGACCGCTGGAGCGGTAGACGTCGACGCGCAGGTCGTCCTCGTTGATGTCGATGTGGTCGGTCTGCTCCACGACGGGCACGACGTCGACGCCGGCGAACGAGGTCTGGCGGCGGCCCTGGTTGTCGAAGGGGCTGATGCGCACCAGCCGATGGGTGCCGTGCTCGCCGCGCAGCGTGCCGTAGGCGTAGGGCGACTTGATGGTGAACGTCGCCGACTTGATGCCCGCCTCTTCGGCGTAGGAGGTGTCGTAGACCTCCGTGGAGTAGCCCTTGCGCTCGGCCCAGCGCAGGTACATGCGCAGCAGCATCTCCGCCCAGTCCGCCGCGTCGACGCCGCCCGCCTGGGAGTTGATGGTCACGAGCGCCTCACGCGCGTCGTACTCGCCCGACAGCAGCGTGCGGACCTCCATCGCGCCGACGTCGGAGCGCAGCGCGGCCAGTTCCTTGTCGGCCTCCGCCTTGGTGTCGGCGTCGTCCTCCTCGGCGGCCAGCTCGAACAGGACGGTCAGGTCGTCGATCCTGCGGCCGAGCGCCTCGACACGGTTGAGCTCGCCCTGCAGGTGGGACAGCTTGCTGGTGACCTTCTGGGCCTGCTCAGGGTCGTTCCACAGATCGGGTGCGGCGACCTGCGCCTCCAGCTCCTCGATCTGCTTGCGCATGGAGTCGAGGTCGAGAACGTCCTGAATGCTGCGCAGGGTGCCCGCGAGCGCGTTGATCTCTTCTGCCGGATCGATGTCTGCCACGTCTACCAAGGGTACGCGACCTGTGCGCACCCCATAACATAGCGAGGTGCGTGCATACGGGCGGCGGGGATGGGCGGCTCTCGCCGCCGGCGTGCTGGCCGCGGTGACGGCCTGCTCTGCTTCGGGTGCGCCGCGACCCACTGGTGCGGCCACCATGTCGGCCACCCCCACCCCCACCCCAACCACCGCTCCCGGCGTGTCGCTGAGCGAGGCGGCCAACGCCTTCTCCGAGTACATCCTCACCGACGACCTGCTGCGCGCCGCCGGTTCCAGGCGCCTGGTCAGGGCCATCACCCGCGACGGCCGCCTCGACCTGGCCAACGCCGAGTACGCCTCCACCCACGACCGCCCGGCCCGCTACGCCTGGGGCACCCCGTCCTTCCTCGTGCCGAGACTGCGTGCCGAGGAGTTGCTGTGGTTCACCGCGGTCGTCCCCCGCGACGGCCGCACCGCCGTCCTCACCTTCGTCAAGGGCACCGACTGGCGGCTGAGCTCGCTCTCCCTTCTGCTTCCTGGGCAGAAGCTGCCTGAGGTGAAGCGCGACGCGGCGGGCTACGCGGAGACGGTGGGCCTCGACGACAAGAGCGTCCAGATCAGCCCACGCTACGTCGCCCCGCTCCACGCCACCATCGCCGAGCGCGGGCCCGCGGCCATGGGGGCCAACCTCGTCGCCCCGGGCGCCTACACGACCGAGACGGCCGCGACGATCGCCGTCAACAGGACGGCGGCCAGGACCGACGGGTTCCGCTACGACTCGATCTTCACGCCGGCCGACTATCCGGTCTACGCGCTGCGGACCGTGGACGGTGGCGCGCTCGTCCAGTACTCCCTGCTGAGGACGACGTCGATGACCAACGTCGTGTTCGTCAACCCGTTCCTGCCCATCCCGCCGACGGGGCGGTGGGCGCTGGCGCGCGACGCCTACAGCCAGACCATGAAGATCTACGAGACGCAGCAGTACATCGCCGCGCTGCCGGCGGCCGCCGCGGCCACTGTGATCGGCTACGACGGCGCGATCACGAAAGCCAGCGGCACCTGACCCACGGTCTTCCCTGAGACTCCCCCACGCGGCACCGGCCCTCAGCGGGATCCAGCCGCCGTCACCTCAGCGGAACTTGGCCCGCCGTCACCCGCCTCAGCGGGACGCGACCGCCGTCACCAGGGCGAAGGACAGGTACTCGCCCTGGTCGGCCTCGAGTATGGCGATGGTCCGCTCGACGACGTCCCTGTCGGTGGCGCCGTGCTCGAGGCAGGCGCGCGCCCACAGCAGCCAGTCGTGCCAGCCACCGGCCTGCAGCCGCGCCGAGGTCACGGTGACCAGTTCGGTGATGTCCCACTGGAAGCGCCACCATTCGGCGGTGTGCCAGGCGATCGCCTCCCACCCGACCAGGTCCTTGATGTGCGGGGGGATGGCGCCGAGGTCGCGGACCTCGCGGGTCATGCCCGGGGTGGCGATCCCCAGCTGCCCGCCCGGCTTGAGGAAGCGCGTGATGTAGGCCAGATAGCTGTCGGCGGTGCCGAAGTACTCGTAGGCGTCGATGCTGACGATCGCGTCGAAGGACTCGCGCTCGAACGGGAGGGTGTGCGCTTCGGCGCTGACCGCCCGCACCTGGTCCGCGACGCCCGCCTCGGCGAAGACGGCCTCGGCCTTCTCGGGCGCAATCCACAGGTCGGCGGCCACGACGTCCACGCCGAACTCGCGAGCGAGGAACACCGAGGTGGCACCCATGCCGGATCCGAGGTCCAGGACCCGCATGCCGGGCTTGAGATCGAGGTCGCGCGACAAGTCCTCCAGCAACCACAGCGGGTTGGGGCCCATGTCCAGGCCGACGAGCCACTCGGGGTCGTAGCGAGACGAACGGGGGTAGTCGTCGGGGCGGACGAGATCGCGCATGGCTGTCACAGCGCGTCATCCCAGCACACCGTTACGAACACCCGCAAACCATTATTTCTGCCCGCCGGCCTGAGTCGCCGTGGGGCTCAGCGCTTCCTGCGGTAGCGCGTCATCGGGCCGAGCAGGCCGGGCACCGACTCGAACGCGGTCATGCCGAGCCGTTCGACGACCGCGACCGACGCGGCGTTGCCCTCGTCGACCTCGGCCAGCACCTCGGGCAGTCCGAGCGGGCCGAGCGCGTGCTCGACCACGGCGCGGGCGGCCTCGGTGGCGTAGCCCTTGCCCCACGCGGCCGGTGCCAGGCTGTAGAAGATCTCGAGGCCGAGGTCCTCCAGCGGCCTGAGCCCTGCCGTGCCGACCAGGTCGGCACTGTCGTTCTCCCTGATCAGCCAGAGGCCGTGCCCGGCGGTGGCGAAGCTCAGCGCGCTGTCCTCGATGACCTCGGTGATCTCCTCGGGGGACAGGATCGCCCCGTCGAACAGGAACCTCCGCACGTCCTGCGCCGTCCAGTGGGCGAGCAGCCCTGCGTGGTCCTGCGGGGTCGCGGGGCGCAGGACCAGTCGCCCGGTCGTCAGAATGTGGTTCACGACGGCCAGGCTAGCGCTGCGCAGGACGCGCACCCGAGGCGCGCTCCCGCCGGCTCCCTCCGGAGGGCCGCCGATCACGGGGTCGGCCTCAGCCCGCTGCCGACCACGGCGTCGATCTGCGCCCTGAACTCCAGCTCGACCTCGTCCAGCCGGGCCTGCGCGAGCAGCTCGGGAATCCGGGCGGGCGCGAACAGCGCGCCCGCCTCGTCGAGCAGCGAGGGCACCTGCTCCTTCGCGGTCAGCGGTCCCCACCGGTAGAGGGGCGACTCGCAGACCAGCGTGAGGTGAACGCCGAAGGAGAGCCAGGGACGCAGGCGGAGCAGGTGCATGGCGTGCGTCGCCCACGGACACGGCACCATCAGGCTGCACGAACGGGCGATCCCCCGCTCGATCGAGTCGACGACCGCGGCGTTGATCGCGTGGTACATCCCGAAGTCGTCGTTGTTGACGATGAGAAGCCTGGCCTCGGCGGGAAACCCGAGCAGCTCACTGGACAGGACTGGTTCCTTCATTCCGGCAGTATGAACAGCCTGGCCCCACAAGATCACTGGGTTTTTCCCTGAGCACCCGTGCTCGCCTTCGTGGCGCTAGGCCGTACGGCGGGCGATGAGGTAGGCCTGGGGGAAGCCCCGCTGGGTGTCCTCGCCGGGAGCGCAGATCAGCCTGGCCACCTCGTCGAGCCCGGCCTTGAGCAGCAGCTCGGCCACGCGGTCTGGCGAGTACCGGTAGGCGAGCGACACCTTGTGGTCGAATGCCTCGGCCAGGCCGGTGGGGTGGTCGTAGCCCTGGAAGGAGACCAGCAGATGGCCGCCGGGCGCGAGCACGCGGTGGAACTCGGCGAGCATCTCAGGGAGCCGCTCCGGCGGGGTGTGGATGATCGAGTAGTTGGAGAGGACTCCGGCCAGGGAGGCGTCCTCCACCTCGAGGTCGCCCATCAGCCCCACCTCGAAGCGGAGCCCCGGATGGGCGCCGCGGGCGAGCGCGATCATCTCCGGCGACAGGTCGACGCCGAAGGCGGTGACGCCGAGGGAACGCAGATGCGCGGTGATGTGGCCGGGGCCGCACCCCACGTCCGCCACCAGGCCGCCGCCCGCGGCCCGTACCAGCTCGGCGAAGACGGAGATCATCGCGTGGTTGAGCGGGCTGGAATGGAAGCGCTCGCCGACGAACTCGGCGTAACGGACGGCGGCGGTGTCGTAGGCGGCGCGGGTGGCGGCGAGGAAGTCCGGCTCGGTCATGGGTGACCATGGTAGAAGCCCGGGGTCCTGCCTCGTCTCGGATGAGGGCGGCCGTGAGGTCTCACCGGCTTGGCGGGGCCGGAGATCGCCTCGGATGAGGGCGGTCACCGGGTTTCACCGGCTCAGCGGGCCCGAGATGGCCTTCCGCAGGCGGGCCGCGCGCCCGGCGGGGGTCCTGGCCTTCAGCAGCGACAGGATCACCAGGTAGCGGCCGGTCTTGTCGAGCGCCTCGAAGCGGGCGGCGGCCTCGGGGTGGGCGGCCAGCGCCTCGGCCAGGTCGGGTGGGACGGTGACGTTGCGCTGGGCGGTGTAGGCCGCCTCCCAGCGGCCGTCCGCCTGGGCGGCGGCGACCTGCGCCAGGCCGGGCGGCCGCATGCGCCCCGCGGCGGTCAGGGCCTCCACGCTCTCGACGTTGACCCGCGACCACGGGCTGCCCTTGCGGCGGCGCGAGTACCGTTGCAGGAAGCTGTGCTCGTCACAGGACTTGCGCTGGCTGTCGATCCAGCCGTAGCACAGCGCGACCTCCAGCGCCTGCCCGATCGTGAGCAAGGGAGCCCCCGACCCCTTCTTGGCGATCTTCAGCCAGACGCCGCCCTCGGTCTCGTGGTGCCCGGCCAGCCACGACTCCCACTGGGCGGCGTCCTCGAAGTGCATCATCGGCCCAGGATCTCCAGGTAGTGCTGGTTGTACATGATGCCCAGCACGTTGCCGAACGGGTCGACCACCGAAGCGGTGACGAAGCCTTCGCCGTACTTGGTGAGCGGCATGTACGGCGTGGCCCCCATGGACAGCAGCCGGTCCAGGACGGCCTCCACGTCGTCGACGTGCCAGTGGATGACCGCGCCCCCGGGGGCGACGGGCGCGTCCTGCGGGGCGTAACGCCGGTCGATGAGACCGAATTCTGCCTGGTAGTCGCCGATCCTGAACTCGTAGTAGGCGGCCGGCTTGCCGTCGCCCGGGCGCTCGAAGTACGGCTCGACGCCCAGCAGTTCGACGTACCACTTCTTGGCGGCCTCCACGTCGTCGGCCCAGAAGTTGACAGTGGCCATTCCTCGCAACATGTGTTGCTCCTTTCCTCTTCTCCGAACAATAGGAGCCGTTGAGGAAGCTCCGTTTCCTCAACGGCTGGCAGACTGAGGAAATGTTGGAAACTTCGGTCCGGCTCCTGCGCCTGTTGTCCTTGCTGCAGTCACGTCCCGACTGGCCGGGCGGCGAGCTGGCCGAACGGCTCGAGGTGACCACCAGGACCGTGCGCAACGACATCGAGCGGCTGCGCATCCTCGGCTACCAGATCCACTCCACCACCGGTACGGCCGGCGGCTACCGGCTCGGCGCGGGCGCGGCCCTGCCCCCGCTGATCCTGGACGACGAGGAGGCGGTGGCCGTGGCCGTCAGCCTGCACGCCGCGGCCGCAGGCACGGTGACCGGCATCGAGGAGACCTCGCTGCGCGCCCTCACCAAGCTCCAGCAGATGCTCCCGTCACGGCTGCGGCGCCGCATCGACGCCGTGGGAGCCGCCACCGTGTCGGTCGCAGGCCGCGGCCCCACGGTCGACGCCGAGACGCTCACGCTCATCGCCGCCGCCATCCGCGACCACGAGCAGCTGCGCTTCGACTACCAAGGGCACGACGGCACGACCGGCTCACGCACGGCGGAACCCCACCGCCTCGTCTACACCGGCCGCCGCTGGTACCTGCTGGCCTGGGACACCGCCCGCGCCGACTGGCGCACCTTCCGCGCCGACCGCATCCGCCCCCGCACGCCGAACGGCCCCCGCTTCACCCCTCGCACTCCCCCGAGCGACGCCGCCACCCACGTCATGCGCGGCGTCGGCTCGACGGCGTGGAAACACCCGGCCCGCGTCCGCCTGCACGCCCCCTTGGCGCGGCTCACCGACCTCCTGCCGCCCACCGTGGGCGTCCTGCACGACGACGGGGTGCTGGAGACCGGCGGCGAATCCCTGCACAACCTGGCGGCTTTCCTGGGCACCCTCGACGTGCCCTTCACCGTCCTGGACCCGCCGGAACTACGCGACCTCCTGCACTCCCTGGCCACCCGTTACGCCAACGCGTGACCGCGCCCCTGGAGATCATGCGCCACCACCGGCCGGCCGCCCGCCGGTGAGCCCGGAGGGCGGCCGATGCGGGGGCCGGAAGGCCCCCGCCGAAGGCTCACGCCGTCAGGACTCGTGCGGCGGGAGGCTGCTGGTCGCCACCAGGGTGCGGATCGCCCGCAGCGCCACCGACAGCGTGGCCAGGTCGAAGTTGTCGCTCTCCCAGATCTCCGACAACGTCTGCTTGGCCCGGGAGACGGCCGCCGAGTTCGCCTCCGTCCACCTGGCCAGCCGCTCCTCGGGCGAGGACCCCGGCGTGCTGTGCGCCAGGACGTCGCGGGTGAGGGAGGCGTGCGCGACGTACAGGTCGTCGCGCAGGGCCGAGCGGGCCATCGAGTTCCAGCGGTTGTCCCGCGGCAGGGCGATGACGCGTTCGCGCAGGCGGGCGAACTGGAGCCGGTCGGCGAGGTCGAAGTAGACCTCGGCGACCTCGTTGACGGGCCGTCCCGTCAGCGAGGAGATCTCCACCATGTCGAAGGTGGAGTAGGCCGGCACCATGGCCGCGGCCCTCTCGGCCAGCTCGAGCGGGACGCCCCTGGCGACGAAGCCGTCGCGGCGCTCCTCGTAGGCGAGCAGGTCGGGCCCGGTGAGGAGCTTGGGCAGGTGGGTGAGCAGGCCGTTGACGCCCTTGATGAAGAAGTTCACCGAGGCTTCCAGGTCCAGCGGCGGGCGCCGGTTGCCGAGCAGCCAGCGGGTGCCCCGCTCGGTGAGCTTGCGCGACTCCAGGAGCATGGCGATCTGGGTGCGGGAGTCGACCTTGTTGTCCAGCGCCTCGACGCCGCGGTGGAAGCTGGCCAGGTCGAAGACCTCCCTGGCGACCAGGTAGGCGCGGACGATGTCCTGGGTGGAGGCGCCGGTCTCCTCGCCGAAGCGGAACATGAACGTCGTGCCCGCCGAGTTGACCAGCTCGTTCACCACACAGGTCGTGATGATCTCGCGGCGCAGCGGGTGGGCGTCCATGTAGGTGCGGAAGCGCTCGCGCAGGGCGGAGGGGAAGTACGACACCAGCCACGAGGCCAGGTAGGGGTCGTCGGGCAGGTCGGTGCCGAGCAGCTCGGCGTCGGCCACCAGCTTGGTGTAGGCCAGCAGGACGGAGAACTCGGGCGCGCTCAGACCGAGGCCCGCCTGGCGGCGTTCGGCCAGGGTCTTGTCCGACGGCAGGAACTCCAGCTCCCTGTTGACCAGCCCCTCACGCTCCAGGCGGCGCAGGTAGCGGGCGTGGACGTGGAGCATCTCGGGCGCCTGGGCGCGGGCCGCGGCCAGGACGACGTTCTGCGCGTAGTTGTCGCGCAGCACCAGCCCCGCGACCTCCTCGGTCATCGAGGTGAAGACCTGGTTGCGCTGCTTGTCGGTGAGCTCGCCGTCGCGGACGACCTGGTCGAGCAGGATCTTGATGTTGACCTCGTGGTCGGAGGTGTCGACGCCTGCCGAGTTGTCGATGAAGTCGGTGTTGACCAGCCCGCCGTTCAGGGCGAACTCGATGCGGGCGAGCTGGGTGAAGCCCAGGTTGCCGCCCTCGCCGATCACCTTGCAGCGCAGCTCGGCCGCGTTGACGCGCAGCGAGTCGTTGGCCTTGTCGCCGACGTCGGCGTTCGACTCGGCAGAGGCCTTCACGTAGGTGCCGATGCCGCCGTTCCACAGCAGGTCGACGCGGGCCCGCAGGATCGCGCTGATGAGGTCGTTCGGCGGCATGGTGGAGACGTCGGACGGGATGTCGAGCGCCGCCCGCATCTGCGGCGTGATCTGGATCGACTTCGCGGTGCGCGGGAAGACGCCGCCGCCCGACGAGATCAGTTCGGTGGAGTAGTCGGCCCACGAGCTGCGCGGCAGGTCGAACAGGCGCTGCCGCTCGGCGAAGGAGGTGGCGGCGTCGGGGTCGGGGTCGATGAAGATGTGGCGGTGGTCGAAGGCGGCGACGAGGCGGATGTGCTCGGAGAGCAGCATGCCGTTGCCGAACACGTCGCCCGACATGTCGCCGATGCCGGCCACGGTGAAGTCGGTGGTCTGGATGTCCACGCCCGCGGTGCGGAAGTGGTACTTCACCGACTCCCACGCGCCGCGGGCGGTGATGCCCATGGCCTTGTGGTCGTAGCCGATGGAGCCGCCGGAGGCGAAGGCGTCGCCCAGCCAGAAGCCGTACTCGGCGGAGACGCTGTTGGCGATGTCGGAGAAGGTCGCCGTGCCCTTGTCGGCCGCGACGACGAGATAGGGGTCGTCGCCGTCGTGCCGTACGACGTCGGCCGGTGGCACGATCTTGCCGTCGACCAGGTTGTCGGTGATGTCGAGCAGGCCGGAGATGAACATCCGGTAGCAGGCGATGCCCTCGGCCATGATCTCTTCGCGCTTGCCCGAGGTGGGCGGGCGCTTGACGACGAAGCCGCCCTTCGACCCGGTGGGCACGATGACGGTGTTCTTCACCATCTGCGCCTTGACCAGGCCGAGGATCTCGGTCCGGAAGTCCTCCATGCGGTCGGACCAGCGCAGGCCGCCGCGCGCGACCTTGCCGAAGCGCAGGTGGACGCCCTCGACTCTGGGCGAGTAGACGAAGATCTCGTAGCGCGGGCGCGGCAGCGGCAGCACGCTGATCGCCTGCGGGTCGACCTTCAGCGAGATGTACGGCTTGCGCTGCCCGTCGTGCCCCACCTGGTAGTAGTTGGTCCGCAGCGTCGCCTGGATCATCTCCAGGTAGGCCCGCAGGATCCTGTCCTCGTCGAGCGAGGCGACCTCGTCGAGAGCGCCGAGGATCTCCTCGTGCAGCGCCTCGGCGAGGTCTGCGCGCACGTCGTCGGAGCGCTTCGGGTCGAGCCTGGCCTCGAACAGCCGCACCAGCAGCCGCGACAGCCGTACGTTGCCGACCAGCACGCGCTCCATGTAGCGCTGGCTGAAGGTGGTGCCCGCCTGGCGCAGGTACTTGGCGTAGGCCCGCAGGATCTCGACCTGCTCCCAGGTCAGACCGCCTGCCAGGACGAGGGCGTTGAAGTTGTCCGCCTGCACGACGCCGGTCCACAGGGCGCGCAGCGCGTCCTGGAACAGCCGCTTGAAGTCGTTGCGGTCGACGTCCGCCGACGGGGTGTAGCGCAGCCCGAAGTCGTAGATCCAGGCGTTCTTGGTGGCCGGGGTGTTGTCGCGGTCGATCTCGTACGGTCGCTCGTCGACCACCTCCACGCCGAGCCGCTGGATGAGCGGCAGAACGTGGGACAGGGAGATCGGCGAGCCCAGCTTGTAGATCTTCAGGCGCCGCTCGCCCTCGGCCGCGTCGTACGGCTCGTAGAGGTTGATGCCGATCGCTTCGTCCGGCTTGCCGACCAGTTCCTCCAGGCGGCGCAAATCCGCCACGGCCATCTTGGGCGGGAAGTCGGCCTTGTAGCCCTCGGGGAAGGACGAGTGGTATCGCCTGACGAGCTGGGGCGTCTCCTCCTCCGTGGTCATCTCGCCGATGGCCGCGGCCAGGTCGTCCTCCCACGACCTGGTGATCGCGGCGAGCCTGGACTCCAGCTCCTCGAGGTCCACCCCGAGCTGCGGCAACGGCTTGCCACGCTCGCCGCGGACGACGACGTGCAGCCTGGCCAGCGCCGACTCGCCGATCATGGCGCTGTAGTCGAGCGACTTGCCGCCCAGCGCCCTGAGAAGGATCTCCTGCATGCGCAGCCGGACCTTGGTGGTGTAGCGGTCACGCGGCAGGAAGACCATGCACGAGATGTAGCGGCCGTAGTCGTCGCGCCGCAGGAACAGCTTGACCTGCTTGCGCTCGCGCAGCCGCAGCACGCCCAGCGCGATCGGCACCAGCTCGTCCACCGGCGTCTGGAACAGCTCGTCGCGCGGGTAGGTCTCGAGGATCTCGATCAGGTCCTTGCCGTCGTGGCTCTCGGGGGTGAGCCCCGCGTGCTCGAGCACCTCGGCGAGCTTGCGCCGCAGCACGGGGATCCTGGAGATCGACTCGTTGTAGGCCACGTGGGTGAACAGGCCGAGGAAGCGCCGCTCACCGATCACCTCGCCTTCGGGCGAGAACATCTTGACCCCGACGTAGTCGAGGTAGGTGGGCCGGTGCACGGTGGCGCGCGAGTTGGCCTTCGTGATGATCAGCAGCTGCTTCTCGCGGGCCTTGGCGCGCACCTCGGGCGGCAGCGCGGAGAAGCTGTCGGAGCCTGGCTTGTCGGCGCGCAGGATGCCGAGGGCCGCTCCGGGCACCGCGCGCAGCGCGTCGCCCTCCTCGGACTCCTCCAGGCGGTACTCCCTGTAGCCGAGGAAGGTGAAATGCCCGTCGGCCAGCCAGCGCAGCAGGTCAAGGCTGTCCTCGACCTCCGCGGGCTCCAGCGGCGGCGGGTTCATCGACAGGTCCTCGGCCGTCTGTACGGCCAGCGCCCGCATCTTGCGGAAGTCCTCGACCGCGTGCCGTACGTCGGACAGCACGCGCTGCAGGTCGGCCTCGATCGACCTGAGCACCGCGGGGTCGGCCTGCCTGTCGATCTCGATGTGCATCCACGACTCGACCAGCATCATCCCCGTGACGTCTTCCTGACCCTGGGTGAGGATGCGGCCCGTCATGTCCCTGCGGACCCGCAACTGCGGGTGCACGACGAGGTGGGTGCCGATGTCGTGCCTGTCCAGCTCCATGGTGACGGAGTCGACGAGGAAGGGCATGTCGTCGGTCACCACCTCGACGACGGAGTGGCCCGGGTCCCAGCCGTTCTCCTCGACGGAGGGCGTGTAGGCCCTCACCACCGCCCTGCCCTGCGGCCGCACCTCGGCAAGCTGCCGGTGCGACATCGCGGGGCCGTACACATCGACGGGATCGCGGTCGAGCAGGTCGTCGGCCGCCACGTGCCGATAGTAGACGCGCAGGTAGGCCAGAGCCTCCTCGGGGCTCCCGTGGTCGCCGCCTGCCGCGCAGATCTGCGCGGCGTTCTGGAGCAGCTCATCCTTGGCCTCGTCGAGCGGCATTTCGCTCTCACTCCTTTGTGAGGGGTCGCCATATCGGATGCTGGTCACAACCAGCCTCTTAGTTCCCACAACAGGGGGAAGTAGTACAAGCGCGTGCGTTCCCGGAGGTACGGCGCGCCAGTCGAGCCGCCAGTGCCCGACTTGGTGCCGATCTGCCGTTCGGCCATCTGAACGTGACGCATGCGCCACAACGCGCACGTCTCGTCGTGCGTCGGCAGATCCTCGGCCAGTTGCCACAGGTCGTCATGCGACGTGCGGTCCCTCGCCACGACCGGCAGCGAGGCCATGGTCTCCTCGTCGGAGACGGCGCGGCCGCGCTGGGAGAGGGCGGTGAGGTAAGCATCCCACAGCGTGGGCTCGTCCAGCCGGCTGCGCGGCCTGGCGAGTTCGCTCTCGCCGGCGTCGCGCGTCCGCTGGAGACGGCGGGGGTGGTCGAGCAGGACGGATGGCCGGAGGCATCCGCCGCAGGACAGGCGTGCGCCCTCCTCGCCGAAACTCCGGTCAGGAGGCATGGCTCCTGTCCCCACCACCGGGCACCTCCCCCAACAGCCCGGTCCTCGTTGACCGGACGTACCCGATATCACCCGAAAAGTCCACAGACGTCAACGTGACATCGGTATGGGGGGGTCATCATCCTCTGACGCCGAGGTCTGGAACTTGAGATCGTCGAGCAGATCGGGAACTTCCCTCAGCTCCATCAGCTCGGTCTGACACTGCTCACACGAGTCGAGGTGGCGCTCGAACGCCTGCAGATCCGCCTCATCGAGGACTCCCAGCACGTAGGCAGCCACCTCAGGATGCATCAGCCGGCAACCCCCTTGTCCCGCAGCAGCCCCCGCAGAGCCCTGATCCCGTAGTAGAGCCTTGACTTGACCGTGCCCGGCGGAATCCCCAGAATCTCCGCCGCTTCACTAATCGTACGATCCCTTAGATAAGTCTGCTCGATGACTTCGCGGTGTTCTTGCGACAGGCTTCGCAGCGCGTCGGCGACCACGATCGCCGACAGCGCCCGATCGCAGCCGTCGGGAACGGCGACGGTGTCCGCCTCGGGCGGCTCGACCTCGTGCGGCCGGGCGCTCTTGCGGCGTCTTCCGTCGATCACTATGCGGCGGGCCACGGTGAGCAGCCACGCCCAGACAAGTCCAGGCTCCCACTGCAGTCGGTCGGAATGCCGCCAGGCCCTGACCATCGTCTCCTGCACGACGTCCTCGGCCCACTGCAGATCGTTTCCTGTGGTCTTGCGCACGTGGCGGAGTAAAGGCCCGCCGAACTGCTCATAGAGCGCCTGTATTCGGTGCTCCATGTCGTCGAGGTGACCTAGCACGGGGCACATCTTTACACCTTCGTTATCGCCTCGGTAGTCACTCCGATAACTCCAGTCATTTCTGACTATCTCGACACTTGCCGTGAACCTTGCCCGTCGGAAGCGCGTACCTCCGACCATGCACAGGCTTCTACGCCGCATGCCCGCCGCTGGAGAGCTGCTCCTGCTGGGCGGCTTCGCCGTGGCGGCCGTGGTCACGGTGGTGCTGGTCATGCCGGGACCCGTCGCCCTCACCTCGCCGCTGGCGCCGACCACCTCCGACCAGGATCTGCTGATCAAGGTACGGCAGGCGGGCCTCTGGGAGATCCCCACCGGCCAGCAGGCCCAGCAACGGGCGCTCAGCGAGCGGGTCAAGGACGTCGGCAAGCACCTGGTCGAGGACCACCAGAAGCTCGACAAGGAGGTCATCGCGGTCGCGGCACGCCTCGGCGTGGTGCTGCCCAGCCAGGCGTCGGCCGACCAGCAGCGCTGGATGGCCCAGCTGTCCACCAAGAGCGGCGCCGCCTACGACAAGGACTTCGCGAACCTGCTGCGGGCCGCCCACGGCAAGGTCTTCAGCGTGATCGCCCTGGTCAGGGCCGGCACCAGGAACGACGAGATCAGGAAGTTCGCGACGACGGCCAACGCGTTCGTGCTCAAGCACATGACGCTGCTGGAGAGCACGGGGCTGGTCGACTACGACGCGCTGCCCGAGCCTCCCGCGCCTTCGCCCGCTCCCGTCGCCATGGCGGCGGCCGATTCAAGGAGAGAGAACCAGTGATCGCTTCCAGACGGTTGGCCGCGGCCATGTCGTCGCTGGCCCTGGTGGCCGGTGGCATGGTGTCCGCGGCCGTCATTCCCGCCCTCCCCGCCTTCGCCGACCACTGCGACCCCGCCGGACACCCCGAACAGAACCAGCGGGGCCAGAACCAGCAAGGCCAGAACGAGCAGGGGCAGAACCAGCGCCAAGGACAGGACCAGGGCCAGGGTCAGGACCAGGGGCAGGGGGGCGGCGCGCTCAGCCCGGTCGAGCCCACCCCGTCGCCGACCGGTACCGGGGAGGGCGACCGCCGTACCGGACAGAACCAGCGGAACCAACAGGACCCCGGCAACCAGCAAGACCGGCAGAACCCGCAGGACCAGCGGAATCCCCAGGATCCGCGTGATCAACAGAACCAACAGGACCCGCGAGACCGGCAGAACCAGCAGGATCCCCGGAATCCGGGCAACCAGCAGAACCCGCAGGACCCCCAGGATCCGGACCAGCCCGAGGCTCAGCCCACCGAGTCCGAGCAGCCGCGGAACGACCGGCGGACTCGCCCCACCCCCTCCCCCACGCAGTCCCAGGGCGAGAACGACTGCGCCGACCTCGGCCCGTTCGCGGCCGACTTCGTCAACATCCGCAACGTGCAGCCGGGCGGCAACCTCCTGTCCAACCTCAGGTCGGGTTCGAGGGGCACGTTCGTCTCCCAGTGCGGCACGAACGGCAACCGCCACAACAACCCCGACAACTTCATCGTCGCCCCCGGCGTCTCCAACGGCGCCCACCACCTGCACGACTACGTGGGCAATGTGTCCACCGACGGCTTCTCCACCGACCAGTCGCTGGCGGCGGCGGGCACCACCTGCAGGTTCGACGACAGATCGACCTACTTCTGGCCCGTGCTCAGGGACAGGAAGATCGACGCCAACCTCGGCGACCCCGACGGCAACGTCGGCCAGGTGCTGCGCCCCCGCCAGGCGATCATGCAGTTCCGCGGCAACGCGGCGAGCAGGGTCAGCGCCATGCCCCGCTTCCTCAGGTTGATCACCGGCGACGCCAAGGCGGCCACGAACGGCGACGCCAACGCGCGTGCCGCGTGGACGTGCACCGGGTTCACCAACCGCGTCACCACCAAGTACCCGCTGTGCCCACGCGGCAGCCTCGTGGTCAGAGTGCTCGACTTCCCCAGCTGCTGGGACGGCCAGAACACCGACAGCGCCAACCACAGGACCCACGTGGTCTTCCCTGGTCAGGGCGGCGGCTGCCCGCAGGGCACGAGGGCCGTGCCGCAGCTGCGGATGATCCTCACCTACAGCGTGCCCCAGGGTCCTTCCTACGCGCTTGACGCCTTCCCCGAGCAGCTGCACAACCCGGTCACCGACCATGCCGACTTCGCCAACGTCATGCCCGACCGGCTGATGTCCTTCGTCGTGAACTGCATCAACCGCGGCAGGCGCTGCTAGCGGGTTCACTCGTCGACGACTTCCCGGGCGGCACACCTCACCCATCTCCCTGGGAGGGAATCGATGCTCCACAGAAAGCAGCCGCGCCACGCGGGTCTGGACACCAGGCAGATGCGCCTGGGGGCCACCGCGTCGGTGACCGCGCTGATCCTTTCGGCCGTCGCGCTGGCCCGCACCGAGCGCGGTGTCCAGTTGCTCGACAGCGGCCTGGGTTTCCTGGAGTTCTACGTGGGCGTGTTCGCCCTTGTCACGCTGACCGCCACCATCGCGCTCGGCCTGATCACCACCGAGCGCGTCTTCCTCTCGGCCCCCAACAGGATCCGCGCCCAGCTCGCCCACAGGGTCGCGGCGGCGGCGGGGATGGCCTTCCTGCTCGTCCACGCCGCGCTGAAGGCCTCCTCGCTGACCGGCCTGATCGCGCTGGCCCTGTTCGCGCTGGCCACGACGACGGGGGTGACGCGCGGCTGGTTCGCGCACACGCCGCGCCCGTGGTTGTGGCGGGTACTGCACGGCGCCGCCTACCTGGCCTGGCCCGTCGCCATCCTGCACGGGCTGACCGCGGGCCGTACGCCCGCCGGGTGGGTGGCCTGGTCCTACGTCGTCTGTCTCGCGGCGGTCGTGTCCGCGTTGCTGGTCAGGGCGGTCGCGACGCTTCGCAGGCCGCCTGCCGTACCCGAGGTCGTGGAGGAGCCCGTGGTCGTCGGCGAGCTGGTCAGTCTCGATGATCTGCGCAGAAGGAGGGCGGGATGATTCCGCACAGGGTGCCGCGCGTGCTGAGGCTCGCGCCGGCCAGGCTCACGGCCGGTCTCGACCACTGCAGGCGGCTGGATCTGCCCGCGCACAGGGCGCTGCACGGCGAGCCCGCGCGGCGCGAGCTCGACACGCTGATCGCGCTGGCCGAGGAGGTGGATCTGCGTGGCCGCGGAGGGGCCGCGTTCCCCTTCGCGCGCAAGCTCCGCGCGGTGGCGCCTGGAGAGAGAGTGGTGCTGGTCAACGCGGTCGAGGGCGAGCCCGCCAGCGCCAAGGACTCGATGCTGCTGGTCCGCGCCCCGCACCTGGTGCTGGACGGCGCGCTCCTCGCCGCGGAGGCGCTGCGGGCGCGCGAGGTGGTCATCGCGACCGTGGAAGGGGAGGTGGCGCACGCGTCCATGATCGCGGCCCTGGAGGAGCGCCGCGCGGCGACCGTGTCAGGAGCCGCCGAGCGGTACGGCGGGCGGATGCGCGTGGTCGGCCTGCCCGAGCGGTTCATCAGCGGTGAGGGCGGCGCGCTCGTCCGCGGGGTGAACGGGCTCGACGCCGTCCCCGCGGGGCGCAGACGCAGGGCGACGGAGGAGGGCGTCGGCGGCCTGCCCACGCTGCTGTCCAACGCGGAGACGTTCGCCCAGCTCGCCGTCCTGGCCGAGCTGGGCCCGATCGGATACGCCGAGGTGGGCACACCGCGCGAACCGGGCACCGTCCTGCTCACCGTGGGGGGCGAGGCGGTCGTCGAGGTGATGACGGGCGTCCCGCTGGCCACGGTGCTGGAGGAGTGCGGGCTCGACCCGGGTGAAGGGGTGCTGGTCGGCGGGTACCACGGGGCGTGGCTCACCGCGGAGGCGGCAGCCGCCGCCGTCGTCTCCCGCGAGGGGATGCGGCTGGCCGGGGGCGTGCTCGGCGCGGGGATCGTGGTGCCGGTTCCCACGACGACCTGCCCGCTGGGGGAGGTGGCCAGGGTCACCGCCTACCTGTCCGCCCAGTCGTCGGGGCAGTGCGGTCCCTGCCGTCTCGGGCTGCCCGAGGTGGCCAGGACGCTGTGCGCGCTCACCGAGGGCTCGGGCTCGGCCGAAGACGTGCGGCGGGCCGTACGCACGGTGGAACGCAGAGGCGCCTGCTTCCACCCCGACGGGACGGCGAGGTTCGTGCTGTCGGCCCTGGAGGCCTTCGCTCTCGACGTGGAGCGGCACGAGGAGCGCGGTACGTGCGGGCGGCCCATCCGCGGCGCGCTGCCGCTGCAGGAGGACGAGGACGAGCCGCGTTACCGGCTCGACGTCGACTGGACCCGCTGTCAGGGTCATGGCCTGTGCGCGCACCTGCTGCCGGAGTTCGTGGACCTGGACGACCACGGCTACCCGTCCTTCCGCGAGGTGCCCGGCTGGATGGGCAGGGAGGCCCGAAGGGCGGTGGAGATGTGTCCCGCTCTCGCCCTCCGCCTGGCGTCGGGCCAGTGATCGGAATGTAACCAACCAGTCGCTCCTTTCGTGCGTCTCACCCTTCGGTTCAGCAGGACGACTTCAGGGAGATCACGTGACTCCTCCGCTCCCCGAAGGGAGCGGCTTCTCGCTAAGCCGCTTCCGCAGCCCGGCGAAGGGCAAGCCCTGCCCTGAGGATGTTGACGGCCGCGTTCACGTCGGCGTGTGCGGTATGCCCGCACGCCGTACAGGCGAACTCGGGGAGGAGAACGACCAGCGGGCCTGCCCGTCGGCGTCGTCGGCGCGGATGTGCTTCAACTCGCCGGACTGGTCGCCGTACCGGATCGTGACGCCTGCGCGTCGGTAGGCGGTGCGGCGGTGCTCAAGAGCGGCGTTGTACAGCTCACGGTGGTCCTCCAAGCATTGCGCGAGCGCGGCGGCCTGCTTGCTCGTGGGACGCAGCAGGAACTTGAACGACCTGCGCACACCCACCTCCCACGCTCGGCAACGAGAACACCTCGCTATCGCCAGGCACCGACAAAACCCGGAAGGAAATCTGCGATGCGCGGACCAGGCAGGTCAGGGCACGCTCGGGCCTTGGCGGCCCTCCCGCCCCCATTTCCCTCGACGGCTGAAGCCGCCGGTCCCCTCGGGAAGATCTGATGGATCGTCGCAGCTTCCTCCTCACCGCCGCCCTCGGGGCGCTGGGCACCGCCCCGGCGGTGGGCGCGCCCGACTGGGCGGCGCTCGGCAGGGGCCTCGACGGCCGGCTGGTACGGCCGGGCGACGCCGGATACGACGCCGCCCGCCGCCTCTACAACCCCACCTTCGACAGGGTCAGGCCGCGGGCTGTCGCCTACTGCGCCACGCCGTCGGACGTCGCCGAGTGCCTGAGCTTCGCCCGCAGCGAGCGGGTCCCCCTCACCCCGCGCTCGGGCGGCCACTCCTACGCCGGCTGGTCGACGGGCCCGGGCCTGGTCATCGACGTGTCACGGATGAACACCGTCACCTACCGCTCGGGCCTGGCGACCGTCGGCGCGGGCGCCAAGCTGATCGACGTCTACGACCGGCTCCACGCCAAGGGCGTCAGCATCCCCGCCGGCACCTGCCCGACCGTCGGCATCGCCGGGCTCACGCTGGGCGGCGGGATCGGCGTGGTGTCCAGGAAATACGGCCTGACCTGCGACGCGCTGGAGTCCGTACGCGTCGTGACCGCCGACGGCCGGGTGCTGACCTGCGACGAGAACACCCACAGCGACCTGTTCTGGGCGTGCAGGGGCGGCGGGGGCGGCAACTTCGGCGTGGCCGTCTCCTTCACCTTCCGCACCCACCCGACCAGGGACGTCACGGTGTTCTTCCTGCACTGGCCGTGGTCGAAGGCGGCCTCGGTGGTGAAGGCGTGGCAGTCGTGGGCGCCGGCCGCCCCCGACGCGATGTGGTCCAACCTCCACCTCACCCGCAGCTCGAGCGGCCTCGACGTGCAGGTGGGCGGGCTCTACCTGGGCGGCAGAGCGGGCTGCGCGACGCTGCTCGACGGCCTGATCAGGGCCACGGGGGCGCCGTCGTCCCGGTACGTGGTCGAACGCTCCTACACGGCGGCGACCATGATCATGGCCGGATGCTCGGGCAGGACGGTCGCGCAGTGCCGCCAGATGCCGCGCGAGGCCTTCGTCGCCTCCTCGCACCTCGCCTACGCGAAGCTGTCCACGGCGGCGGCCAAGGAGCTGGTGGCCCGCGTCGCGCGCCCCGGCGAGCACTCGGTGCTGATCGACGCGATGGGCGGCGCGATCAGCAGGGTACGACCCGACGCGACGGCCTTCCCGCACCGGCAGGCGCTGTTCAGCGTGCAGTACTACGCCGACGGGTCGGGCCGGGCGTGGCTGCGCGGCACCCGCCAGGCGATGGGGCCGCATCTCGGGGAGCACGCGTACGCGAACTACATCGACCCCGACATCGCGCAGTGGCGGCAGTCCTACTACGGGGCGAACGCGGCCAGGCTGTCGGCGGTGAAGGCGGCCTACGACCCAGGACGGCTGTTCGCGTTCCCGCAGGGGGTGTAGCTCCTCCCGCGGGCGAGGGTCGAGCTCACCGACACGCTCGTCCGGTGGTCGGGCTTCCGCAACAACCACAGGGACTGGGAGTTGTCCGAGCGGCTCGGGCCGTTCGTCTTCTCCCGGCGGCAGTACGAGCAGGCCCTGCGGGAGGCGGCCCCGCGAAAAATGTAGATCTTCGTCGCCGGTGAACGGCCATAATGGAGCGCATGCGTCATGTGCCGCTTTTCGACCTGTCCATCCGTACACCCAGGCTGGAGCTGCGCCTGCCGAGCATCGCGGAGCTCGACTCGCTCGGAGACAGGGCGGCCGAGGGCGTCCACGAGGCGGGCTTCATGCCGTTCTTCGTCCCGTGGACGGACGCGTCGCCCGACGAGCGTGCCCGCGCCACGATCCGGTACCAGTTCCACACGTGGAGTGCCTGGACGCCCGAGTCGTGGGCGTGCGAGTTCGCGGTGTTCCTCGACGGCGAGGCGATCGGCATCCAGGGCGTGACGGGCAAGGACTTCGCGATCACCCGTGAGGTCCAGACCGGGTCGTGGATCGGACAGCGCTTCCAGGGGAAGGGCATCGGGACCGAGATGCGGCGCGCGGCGCTGCACTTCGCCTTCGACGGGCTCGGGGCGCGGTACGCGAGGACGGAGGCGTTCGAGGACAACCCGGCGTCTTTGGGGGTGACGCGCAAGCTCGGGTACCGGGAGGACGGGATCGAGATCCACAACCGTCAGGGGAAGCCGGCCGTCACGCGCAGGTTCCGCCTGTCCCGTGACGACTGGACGCCCGCCGCGGACGTCTCGATCCACGGCCTCGAACCCTGCCTCCCCCTCTTCGGCATCACCCCCGCCTGACCTCCGGACCCGGCGGTCAGGGCTTGAAGTGCTCCAGGACCTCCGGGTTCGCCATCGCGTCGCGGTTGGCCGCCTGGTCCACCGGCGTCCCCAGGAGGATCTTCCGCACCGGCACCTCCAGCTTCTTGCCCGACAGCGTCCGCGGGATCCCCGGCACCGCGATGATCTCGTTGGGGACGTGCCGCGGCGACAGCTCCTCCCGCAGCGCCGCCTTCAGCCTGGACTCCAGCTCGGGCGTCACCTCTCCCGACGCCATCGTCACGTACAGCAGCAGCCGCCCCTCCTGCCCCAGCTGCCCCGTGTCGATCACCAGGCTGTCGGCGATCTCGGGGAAGCGTTCGACCACCCGGTAGAACTCGCTCGTCCCCATCCGCACGCCGCCTCGGTTCAGGGTCGAGTCGGAGCGCCCGTAGATCACGCAGCGGCCGTCCTCCTCGATCTTGATCCAGTCGCCGTGCCGCCACACTCCCGGGTACACGTCGAAGTAGCTCTCGCGGTACCGCTCCCCCGACGGGTCGTTCCAGAACATCACCGGCATGGACGGCATCGGCTGTGTCAGCACCAGCTCGCCCACCTCGCCGATGACCGGCTTGCCCGAAGGGTCGAACGACTCCACCCGCGCGCCCAGCGACCTGCAGGGAATGACGCCCGCCCTGATCGGGTGCAGTGGCGTGGCCCCGACGAACCCGGTGCACACGTCGGTGCCGCCGGAGAACGAGCCCACCGGCACGCCTGGCAGGACCGCGGCGAGCCACGCGAACCCCTCGGGCGGCAGCGGCGAACCCGTCGACCCGATGCCCTTCAGCGCCGGAAGGTCCGCCGGCCGCTTGTCGTTCTTCATGCACGAGACGATGTACGGCGCGCCGGTGCCGAAGTACGTGACGTTCTCGGCCGCCGCGATCTCCCACAGGTCGGTGGGCGCCCCGTCGTACAGCACCACGGTGGATCCCACCAGCAGGCCGCCGATGAGGTAGTTCCACATCATCCAGCCCGTGGTGGTGTACCAGAAGAACACATCGCCCTCCCCCAGGTCCTGGTGGAAGGAGAGCGACTTGAGGTGTTCGAGCACCACGCCGCCGTGCCCGTGGACGATCGGCTTGGGCAGCCCCGTCGTGCCGCTGGAGTAGAGGATCCACAGCGGGTGGTCGAACGGCACGCGCTCGAACTCCAGCGGCCCCTCCTCGGCGCGCAGCCCCTCCCAGCCGATGACCTCGCCGTGCGGGAGGGCGGCCGCGTGCGTGGGCGTGGGCTCGGCCCGCTGAGGGGGCAGGCCCTCCTCGGCCGCCACCAGGTAGGGGATCCACACGGTCGCGCGCAGCGAGGGCAGCGCGGCGGCGATGTCGGCGACGGCGGCCGACCGGTCGAAGGACTTGCCGCCGTAGCGGTAGCCGTCCACGGCGATGAGCACCTTGGGCTCGATCTGCGTGAAACGGTCCACGATGCTGGGCACCCCGAAATCGGGAGATCCGGCTGACCAGATCGCGCCGAGCGAGGCGGTGGCCAGGAAGGCGATGAGCGCCTCGGGGATGTTCGGCAGGTAGCCCGCGACCCTGTCACCCTTGCGGACACCCAGCTTGACCAGGCCCTGCCTGACCCTCGCCACCTCCTCGCGCAGCTCCGCCATGGTGATGACGCGGCGGGTGCCGTCCTCCGAATGGAAGATCACGGCGGTGCCGGTCTCGCGGCTGAGGGCGTTCTCCGCATAATTCAGCGAACTTCCGGTGAACCATTCGACGCCCGGCATCGTCCCAGTCATGACGGGCCCGTCACCACGCTCACCGACCACGCCGAAGTAGCCCCAGATCGACGTCCAGAACTCCTCGGGGTTCTCGACGGACCACTGCCATGCGTCCTGGTAGTCGGCGCGCCCGAGGCCTTCGAGATAGCGAGTGATCCTGGCGTTCGCCACCACCGACGGGGTCGGCTCCCACAGCAGTGCACCTTCAGCAACCATGTGTCCCATCCTGTCGCCGCGTGAACGGAAAGTCATCACCGCCGCCCACACATCCCCTTACCCGCGTAGGTGGTCCACAGCCATACGCGCGGCGGTGCCGATGATCGCGTCGGCGCGCGGCTGGTTCAGCGCGGGGCTGAAGGATCGGGTGAAGACGGCGACGGCGTAGCGCCCGCCGTCGGGGTACTCGACCACGCCGACCTCGGCGCGCAGCGTCGGCAGGGTGCCCGTCTTGCCGCTGACCGCCACGTCGTCGTACGGGAAGCCGGAGGAGAGCCGGTGCGGCCACACCTGCAGCCCGAGCAGGCGCCGCATCCACGCGCACTGCTCGGCGGAGGCGGCCTCGTCCCGCCAGATCATGCCGAGCAGACGGGTGATCTCCCGCGGCGTGCTCCTGTTGGTGGAGAGCGGGTCGAGCGCCCTCAGCCCGGCGAGCGTCTCCGGGTCGACCACCGGCCAATCGCCGCCTGAGTCCTCTCTGATCTTCGTGAGCAACCCCTGGCAGTCGTCCACGACGCGCGTCTCGCCGAGCCCGAACCCGTCGAGCATCGCGTTGACGCTCTCCAGCCCGATGCTGGCGGTGACCGCGTCCGCCGAGGTGTTGTCGCTCACCGCGATCATCAGATAGGCCAGGTCGCGCAGCGACATCGTGACGTCGTCGAGCATGGCGCCCACGCCCGTGTCGCCGAACGTGCGCCTGGTGACCGTCACGGGCTCGCGCGGGTCGAGCAGGCCCGCGTCCACCTGCCGGGCCAGCTCCACCAGCACCGGCACCTTGAACACCGACGCGATCGGCACCAGCTCGTCCGCGCGGTAGGACACCTCGGCGCCGCCGTCGATGTCGGCGGCGTGCAGCCACCCCGCCACACCCGCCCGCCTGAAGACCCCCTCCAGGTTCATGCCAGGAATCCCATCGCAGGACGCCTCCTGACCTGCCGCGCGGGCGCGACGCCTTCCTCGGTCATCCCGGCACTCTCCTTCAGCGTTCGTACGGCTGCCGCCGCGAAAGCCGCCACCTCGGGCGTCCGCGCCCGCCACGCCGTCGAGACCCGCCAGGTCAGCGGCGAGCCGAGCAGCGGCCGCCAGACCACACCCTGCGGCGCCAGCTGTTCGGCCTCCTTCGGGCCGAACGCCACGGCCGAGCCCGCGAGCACCAGCCCGAGCCCGATCCCATGATGCACCTCGACGGGGACGAAACCGTTCCTGCGGCAGTCGGACAGGGTCTCGGCATGCGCCCCCGGCTCTCCGTCCTGAGGGAACAGCAGCAGCTCCCTGTCGGCCAGGTCCTGAAGATGGACACTGGAGGCGGCGGCGAGCGGGTCGGCCTCGGCCAGCAGCACGCCGGGCGCCTGCACGAGCACCTCGCCGAAGCTCAGCCCTGGAGCGGTGACGGGGTGACGGACGACGCCGACGTCGATCGTGCCGTCGGCTAGCGCGGTCACCTGGTCGGCCGTCCACATCTCGGCCGGGGCCAGCCTGAGCCCAGGGTTCTCCTCGCGGAAGCGCGCCACGAGGGCGGCGATGGCCGTCGCGCCCAGGTCGGGAGGGAGGGCCGCCTTGAGCGTACGGGCCTCGCCGTGCCGTACCAGCTCGCGGAGGCGGTCGACGCGGGCGATCACCTCGCGCGCCTCGGGCAGCAGCAGCCGCCCCGCCTCGGTGAGCCTCACCTGGCGGGACGAGCGGTCGAACAACCGCGCGCCCAGCTCCTCCTCCAGCCGTTTGATGCGCTGGCTGAGCGGGGGCTGGGCGATGCCGAGGCGGATCGCGGCGTTGCCGAAGTGACATTCTTCGGCGACGACCGTGAAGTAGTAGAGGTGCCGCACAAGGTCCACGACCAGCAAATATATCCATAACTAGATGAATGCAAGTCCTATATCCGTATTGGACAGCCGATAAGGCGTCTGGTCTGCTCGCCAGCATGCACGAACTCGGGAACCTCAGAGTGGAGCGCAGGCGCAGGAGGAAGTGGCCGCTGGTCACCGCGGGGATCCTGGCGCCGCTCCTCGTCGGGGGAGGGGTGATCTGGGTGACGCGTGCCACGGGTTCTCCGGAGGAGACGGCGGAGGCCTTCCTCTCCGCCTGGTCCAGACAGGACTACCCGGCCATGCGGGCGCTCGTCAACGCTCCCCCAGCCGACTTCACCGGCGCCTACCAGCGCTTCTTCAAGGACCTGAAGATCACCTCCGCCGCCTTCGAGGCGGGCGAGCCCGTACGGGAGCACGAGGAGGGCAGGGTCGTCCCGTTCACCGCCACCCTCAAGGGCGCCGTCGACTGGACCTACAAGGGCAAGCTCCACGTCGGCGAATGGGACGGCAGGTGGAAGCTCGACTGGTCCACCACCGCCATCCACCCGTCGCTCGGCCACCAGGCCGCCTTCAAGCTGGTCACCACCAAGCCGGAGACCGCCGCCATCACCGCCGCCGACGGCTCGCGCATCGACGGCACGGACGCGCCCGGATCGATCCAGCAGCTGGTCGACGGGCTCAAGGAGACCTACAAGGACCGTCTCACCGGCAGCTCGTCCACCAAGCTCAACCTCTACCAGGACGGCAAGCTCGTCGACACGGTGGCGGAGAAGGGCGCCACCGAGGGCAAGCCGCTGAGGACCACCATCGACCTGCGCGTCCACCGCGCGGGCGCCGACGCGCTCGACGGCGTCACCAAGCCTGCCTCGCTCGTGGCGCTGCGCCCCTCGACGGGCGAGATCCTCGCCGCCGTCAACAAGCCGGGCGGATTCAACAGGGCGCTGCTCGGCAAGTACCCGCCCGGGTCCACGTTCAAGGTCGTCACCGCCTCCGCCCTCGTCGCCGGCGGCGTCGCGCCCGACAAGACCGTCAAGTGCCCGCCCGAGCAGAGCATCGGCGGATTCCCCTTCCACAACGCGGGCTTCCACGACTACGGCACGCTGTCGTTCAGGGACGCCTTCGCCCACTCGTGCAACACCACCTTCGGCGCGATGGCGGTGTCGTCGCTGAACGGCGGGCGGCTCGGCGAGGTGGCGGCGAGCTTCGGTTTCGGCGCGCCGATCATGCCCGGTGTGCCCGCCGTACGGGCGGAGTACCCCGACCCGAAGGACGACACCGACCTCGCCTCCGCCTCCATCGGCCAGGGACGGGTCCTGGCCAGCCCGCTCAGCATGGCCGCCGTCGCCGCCGCCATCGCCAACGGCACCTGGCGCCCGCCCAGGCTCGTCCCCGCGGACCTGGTCCCCGCCGGGGGCTCGGCGCCGCGCAAACTGGAACCCAAGGTGGTGAGCGCGCTGCGTGACCTGATGCCCGCGGTGATCAGCGAGGGTACGGCCCAGGCGGTACGGTTCCCCGCCGGGTCGGCGGGCAAGACGGGGACGGCGGAGTACGGCTCGGGCAAGGAGCCGCCCTCGCACTCGTGGTTCGTGGGATACCACGGGGACCTGGCCTTCGCGGTGATCGTCGAGGGCGCGGGGGCGGGAGCTGCCGTCGCCGCGCCTGTGGCCGCCCGATTCCTGGACAACCTCGACGAATCCAGCTGATCCGCCCCGACGGTTCGGCGCGACGTCGACCGGTGCGGCAGCCGTGCTCGTGAAAGGACGCAACCTTCCCCCCGCCTCGTGTGTCCTTGGAGGGGTGGAGGAAACGGAGAACGGCTGGACGTCGTTCGAGTCATTCGTGACCATGCGGCTGCCCGCGCTCTACCGCTACGCCATGGTCCTGACCGGCGACCGGCACGACGCCGAGGACCTCGTTCAGGAAGCGCTCACCAGGACAGGCGTGCGCTGGCGCAAGGTCGTCCGCAAGGACGACCCCGAAGGCTACGTCCGTACGGCGATGGTGCGCATCATGGCCAACCGATGGCGGCGGCCCAAGCGGGAGGTCGTGGTCGCCACGCCGCCCGAGGCCGCCGTGGAGGATCACCGCCTGGAACGCCTGCTCGCCGAAGCCAGCCTCAGATCGCACATCAGCGAGCTACCCCCGCGCATGCGCGCGGTGCTCGTCCTGCGCTACGTCGAGGAGCGCGGCGAGGAGGAGATCGCCAGGCTGCTCGGCTGCAGCAGGGGAACCGTCAAGAGCCAGGCGTCGCGGGCGCTGGCCAGGCTGCGCGCCGCTCTCGAGTCACAGGAGGTCGATCATGGATGAGATGGAATCGCGGCTCGTGGAGGTCCTGGGCGACCCTGGCGAGACGGTTCCGCCTCCCGGCCTCGCCGATCGGGTCCACAGGGGCGTCACGGTCAGGCGCAGGCGGCGGCGGGTGCTCGCGCTCGCGGCGGGGGCGTGCGCGGTCGCGCTGGCCGTCGCCGTACCGGTGGCGGTGCGGCAGGCCGGCGGCGAAGGCCAGACGGTCGCCGCCTCGGTCGTGGGGCTGGAGGACCTGGTCGACCCGGCGCATTCGGTCACGGTGCCCGCGCGGACGCCGGAGGGAAAGGAGTTCCTGCCCTTGGCGTTGGGCGAGGACGGCTCGCTGATCGGCGTGGGCGGCAAGGGCGACACATGGGAGATCGGGCCTGAGGGCGGACCGCTGCGCCCACTGGAGCAGGCGTCCTCAGGAGCGCTGGGCGCGGGGCCCGGTGTGCGCGTCTTCGCGGGTGGCGGCTTCTTTGGCCCGCTGATGTGCAGGGACCGGAGCGGGATCACGACGGCGATCAGCCCGAAGGGCATCAAGGACTTCACCCCCGTGTGGGTCAGCGGAGGAACGATCGTCGGCAGCGACCCGTTGTTGCGCCCGTGGAAGGCCAAGGGCTGCACCAAGGGAACGACGCTGCCGGTCCGCGGCGAGGCGGTCGCGTTCTCCTATCCGGACCTGTTCGTGGTCGACCCCTTCGACGGGAACGGCCTGCGCCAGGTCGACGTGGACTCGGGGAAGACGGTCGCCCGGCGCCCGCTGCCCGAGGGCGTGAACGTCAGGACCGGCGGGAACCGGTGGCAGCTGTGGCTGGCCGCGGTGAACAGGGACACCTTCGCGTGGGTCGTGAACGGCGTGCTCAGGACGGCGGACCGCGCCACCTGGCAGGTGACCGAGGGCAGGCGCGCGCTTCCTTTCGCGGCGGAGATGGACTGGGGCGGCCGCTACTTCTCCATGAAGGAGAAGATCGAGCCCGGCGCCGAGAACACCTACCCCCATCTGAACGCGTCTCTGACCGCGGGCAACCGGCTCGTCGCCTACACGGCGCTCGGCGAGACGCCTGGCTGGCGGTCGGTGGTCCACGACCCGCGCACCGGCCGGTCGTTCGAGCTCCCCGGCAAGACCTACGCGGCGGGCGACTGGCTGGTGTGGCTGGACGGCGACGCGTACCGTCTGGCCAAGGTCCGCTGAAAGGGGGCGCCGCGGGCGCCCCCTTTCATGGTCGGCCGCTAGCGGACGAACTCCACGTCGGGGTGGGCGGGGGACTCACCGCGCAGCAGCCGCTGCGGCCGGTGCTTGAGCGACTGGTCGAAGAAAGCACCGAGGTAGGCGCGCTGGGCCGCGATGCTGCGATCGGGGTCCACCGTTCCGATGCGCTGGGCCCGCACCTCACCCACGACGTCCAGCCGCTCGTCGAGCTGCGGCAGGAAGGTCTGCACGTCTGTGTAGCTGTAGTGCATGGCCCGCGGCATCGACAGGTCGCGCTTCCATCCCGAGGACCGCTCCCAGAACGACTTCCACGCCGGCGCGGTCAGGTGGTTCCTGATCTGCCCGTCGCGGGTGCTGCCCGACGAGCCCATCAGCAGGAACGGCCGCCCGGTTCCCTCCGCGCCCGCGGGGGTCGGCCGGCGCCCGTCGACGTCGTAGGCGAGCCACCCGTCGAGGTCGGCCCCCGCGTCCACGCGTTCGTCGGCCCTCATCGCCTCGGCCGCGGTGTCCCCGCCGAAGGAGTGGCCGAACATCCCCACCCTGGACAGGTCCATCGCCTGGGCGAGCCCCTGCAGCGAGGGCAGGCGGTCCAGGACGAACCTGACGTCCTCCAGCCTGGTCTCCATCCCGGTGCGCAGGTAGTCGTCGCCCTGCCGGGGCTTGGCCGGCTCGAGCCTGCCGCCGGGGAACTCCACGAAGGGCGCCTCGTGGGTGTGGTCCACCGTCACGACCACGTACCCCCTGCTGGCCAGGTCCTCCACGGTCGAGGTGCCCAGCGTGCGCAGGGAGCCCCAGCCCGGCGAGTAGAGCACGACCGGCCACCGGCCCTTGGCCCGCGCGCCCTTGCGGGCGTGCGTGCTGACCCCCGCCCAGTCCACCTGCCCCGGCTTCAGGCCCATGGCCGGCGCGCCCTGGTCGAAGTATCCGGCGGCGTTGGGCGTCATGTACGGCGCGAGCGGCTCGTCACCCGGCGCTGCCGGGTACCACACGCTCACCATCAGCTCCCTGTCCCGCGCCTGGTCGACCAGGTGGACCTCCCTCATGCCCAGGCTGTGCGGCCCGGTCGGCTCGGGAAGCTCGAAGGTCACCTTGGCGGGCGGCTGGGGGTCGGCGTGGGCCACGGCCGGGGCGGTCAGCAGGGCGGCGGCGAGCAGGGCGGTCATCGTCTTTCGCATGGCTCCAATCTGGCCGCCGGCCCCACCCCCGCGCCTCTGCCGTCCGTCTCCCCATGACCCTGACTTTCGTCGGGTCCTGGTGTGGCTACCCCCACCCCTGGTGTGGACCTGAGCCCATTCTCCGGCCGCCGCCCCGCTCCTACCGTCGAGGAGCAGCACGTCCGAGTCGCACCAGGGGGTCGTGAACCATGAGTGAGGTCACTCGCAGGGGATTCATCGGAGGCACCGCGGCGGTCGGCGGCGGGGTGATGACGGCGGGCCTCGCTCCAGCCGCCGCGGTGGCCGCGAGCGCGCCACCGTTGGGTCCTGTCGTCGTACGGCCCGCCGACCCGCGCTACGAGGACCTGGCGGTCCGCAGGACGAACCACCGCTTCAAGCCCGAGCCCGAGTACTTCCACGTGGTCGGCTCGACCGAGCAGGTCGTCAAGGCGGTCGGCGACGCCGTCCGCGCCAACCGCCGCGTGACCGTCCGCAGCGGCGGCCACTGCTACGAGAACTTCGTCGGCGAGGGCGCGCAGGTCGTGATCGACATGTGCGAGATGTCGGAGGTCTCCTTCGACGAGCGCCGCGGCGCGTTCGCCATCGAGGCCGGGGCCACGCTGATGCAGACCTACCGCAAGCTCTACCTCGGCTGGGGCGTCACCATCCCCGGCGGCCAGTGCGGGGGCGTGGCCGCCGGGGGCCATATCGCGGGCGGCGGGTACGGCCCGCTGTCCAGGCGCTATGGCCTGACGGTCGACTACCTGCACGCCGTGGAGGTCGTGGTGGTCGACCGTACGGGCAGAGCCCGCGCGGTGGTGGCCACCAGGAACCCCGCCGACCCGAACCACGACCTGTGGTGGGCGCACACCGGCGGCGGCGGAGGCAACTTCGGCGTGGTCACCCGCTACTGGATGCGCGATCCGAGGGCCACGGGCGACGACCCGGGGAAGCTGCTGCCGAAGCCGCCTGCCTCCGTGCTGTCCGGCGTCGCCATCTGGTCGTGGGACGGCATGACGAAGGAGTCGTTCCGCAGGCTGCTGCGCAACCACGGCGAGTGGCACGAGCGCAACAGCGCCCCAGGCACCCCGGCCGCCTCCCTGTGGGGCTCGCTGCTGATCCCCGGCCGGAAGGCGGGCGCCGACTCTGGCGGGATCATCCTCCCGACCCAGATCGACGCGGCGCTCCCCGGCGCGGCCAAGCTGATGAACGACTACTTCGCCGCCGTCGCCGAGGGCGTCACCCCCAAGGTGATCATCCCGCCGTTCCAGACGATGCCGTGGTTCTACGCGGCGCGCACCCTGTCCCTCGGCGAGGAGGCGGAGGCCGGGCGGTACAAGGGCAAGTCGGCCTATCTGCGCAGGCGTTTCACCGACGAGCAGGCCGACATCGCCTACGACCACCTCGGCACCGCGGGCGACGTCTCGTCGACCGGCCTGCTGTGGCTGCTGTCGTACGGCGGGCGCGTCAACACGGTGGACCCCGGGGCGACCGCCACGGTCGAGCGCTCGTCGGTCCTCAAGGTGATCCACCTGGCGTCGTGGGACGAGACCCAGGACGGCGAGGCGCACCTCGAGTGGGTGCGCCGGTTCCATCGGAAGACGTTCGAAGGCACGGGTGGCGTGCCGGTGCCCGGCGGGAACTGCGGCGGGGCGTACATCAACTACCCCGACGTCGACCACGCCGACCCGAAGTGGAACACCTCGGGGGTGCCCTGGTCCACGATCTACTACGGCGACAACTACGCCAGGCTCCAGCGCGTGAAGCGACGATGGGACCCGCGCGACGTCTTCCACCACGCGCTGTCGATCCGCCCCGGCGGCTCATGACCGGCCGGGCCGCGATCCGCGTCTGTCCTGTCAGCCCGCCTTGCGGTCCACGGGCGAGGTCAGGCCCGCCACCGCCGCCACGACCTCCGAAGCGTTCGACAGGTCGGGCAGCACCACATTCGCCCCCGCCTCCCTGAGCTCCGCCACCGTCGACCGGCCCGAAGCGATCGCGACCATGGCGGCGCCCCCGATCCGCGCCGCCTGCACGTCGCGGGTGGAGTCGCCGATCAGCACGGTGTTCGCGATGGTGAACGGCGTGCCGTACCGCTGTTTGGCCCTGCCCTGGGCGACCTGGAGCAGGGTCGCCTTGGGGTAGACCTCCTCGCCGTAGCCGCCGAGGTCGAAGTCGATGTGCTTGTCGAGCCCGAACGCCTTCAGCTTGTGCACCGCGTTGCCCTTGATCGTGCCCGTCAGCACCGACTGGACGACGCCGTCGAGCCTGGAGACCGCCCTCAGCGCGTCCTTGGCGCCCGGCATCATCCTGCCCTCCTTGGCCAGCCGCTTGCGCCGGTCGGCGAAGGCGACGGCGAGGGAGGCGAGGAACCTGGGCAGGTCGTCGTCCCGCGCGACGATCCCGTTGACGGCGAGCGTCTCGAAGACGATCTCGGAGTCGGGCCTGCCCATGGCGGGGGCAAGCTTGACCAGCGGACGCCCGGTGACCTGGCGGAATGCCTCGGCGTACGCGTCCCTGGTGACGATCGCGACGTCGACCAGCGTGAGATCGACGTTCCACAGCACAAGGCGGTTGATGGCGGCCTCCCTGAAGTCCATGCCAAGGGTACGGCCCAGCGCCCCGTTTCAGGCGTGCTTGAGCGCTTCGGTAAGGGTGTCAACCACAGGCCAGCCCGTCGATTCGAGCTCCGAGCGCGGCGTCATGCCACCGGTGTAGAGCACGGCCCTGGCGCCCACATAGGTGGCGGCCACACCGTCGTCGACGCTGTCGCCGATGACGAGGATCTCGGCGGGGTCGACCTCGATCGCGGCGATGTGGGTGGCCATGTGCTCGGCCTTCTCCCCGCCGGTGGTACCGGTGAGCCCGTCGACCCTGGTGAAGTGGGTGTCGATGCCGAAGGAGGTGATGGTGGGCACCAGATGGTCGTGGGGCGCCATCGAGCACAGCGACTGGGTGCCGGTCCAGGTGCGCAGCGACAGTTCCGCGTCGGCGGCGAGCCCGCAGGCGGCCATCAGCCTGAAGTAGTTGTCGTGGAAGCCCTTGTCGAGCGCCTCCCATTCGCCCTCACGCAGGGGACGGCCGAGCAGCCGCTCGTAGGCCAGCCAGATGGGTCGCGTGTAGACGGCTCTGAATCCTTCGGCGGTCATCATCGCCATGCCGTACGGCTTGAAGACCTCGTTCGTCGCGCCGACCACGGCGTCGATGTCGTGAAAGAGAGTGCCGTTCCAGTCCCACACGATGTGCTGCGTCATGTCCCCATTGTCGGGCATCAGGCAAGCAAGTCGGGGATCTCCTGGGTGGCGTACCACATGAGCTCATGCGCCTCGGCGCCGTCGACGGTGAACCTGGCGTCGTCGTCTCCGCCGTCGGAGGCGGGCAGGGCGGCGATGGCGGCCTCGATGTCGGCGGCGGCGGAGGTGTCGTCGATGTGCACCGCGGCCACCTTGGCCATGGGGACCGCCTCGGCCAGCCGTACCCTGGCCCGCTCCTCCAGGTCGGCGCCCATGGACAGGACGTCGTCGGGGACCTCGGCCGCCACGACGACCCTGCGGGCGGCGGCGGGGACGCCGTCGGCGCGGTCGGCGGCGAGCATGCGCAGGGAGGCGCGGGCCGCCTCGGTCAGCGCCACGTACTCCAGCTCTTCGGTGTCACCCGAGGCGTACCACTCGATCAGGGCCGGAGTGACCGCGTAGCCGGTCAGCGGGGCGGGGCCCAGCTCTCCTTCGGCCGCTGCCCTGGCAAGCGCGGGAAGGGTGCTCGGCAGGTATACGCGCATCGGGAACCTTTCACGACGTTGAGGGGGACCATCATCGCAGGGGCAGCCGCAGCAGCGTCTCCAGCTCGGCGATCGTCGTGTCGGGTCCGATGTGGTGGATGACGCCGATGCCCAGCTCGCGGGCGGCGGCGATGTTGACCTCGATGTCGTCGATGAAGACGCACTCGGGGCCGCTCAGTCCGATGAGGTCGAGGGCGTGCTGGAAGATGCGCGGCTCGGGCTTGCGCATGCCGATCTCGCCGGAGATGACGATGGCGTCGAAGACGTCGTCCCAGCCGTCGCGGGGGTACTCGTTGGCCCACGAGTTGGACAGCAGGCAGGTCTTGATCCCTGATCCGCGGACGTGGAGCAGCATGTCGTACATCGCGTCGACCCGCTGGAAGCCGAGGAACATCCGGTTGAGCAGGCCTTCGGCCACGGGCTGGGTGCCGTCGACGGTGCGGAGCCTGGCGGCCAGGTCGCGCTCGAAGTCGGCGGCGCTGATCTCGCCGCGTTCGAGGGCGTGGACGGCGCTCTCCTGCCGCAGCAGCTCGCGCATCACCGCGCGGTAGTGCTCGCCGTCGAGGCGATCGGCCGCGATCCAGGCGGAGACGGCCTCCGACATGCTTGTGGTGAGCACACCGCCCCAGTCGATCAGGACTCCCTTGACCATGAGGAGCAGCCTATATCTCGTGAATGGGGCCGGTCATTTTCCCTTTGGTGTGGTCGAGACCGTGCGGGACTACAGCAGCGACACGCTCGACATCATCGTCATCCCAGGACCCGAGGCGGGGCCCGCGCCTTCCCCCACGCCCAGCCCGGAATGGTGGGAGAAGGGCTAGCGGCTCTGGGTTTCGATCGTGGCCGCCAGCTTGCGGTGCTCGGCCGAGCGCAGCACCTTGGCGGCCGCCGCGGCCGAGGCGACGGGGGCCGCCTCGAGGAAGCCGCGCTTCTCGCGAAGCTCCAGCAGCCTGGTCACCGACTGGTCGAGGCGCTGCCGCGAGATGCGGCCCGACTTCACCGCCGACAGCACCGCGCTGTGGGCCTTGGGCAGGTTCGGCGGCATGAGCAGCAGGTCCGCTCCGGCCAGGACGGCCCGCACGGCGACCTCGCCGTCGTCGTACTTCTTCCTGACGCCCTCCATGTTGAGCGCGTCGGTGGAGATGACGCCGTCGAAGCCCAGTGTGTCGCGCAGCAGCCCGGTCAGGATGGGCTTCGACAGGGTGGCGGGGTCGCCCGAGGAGTCGAGCCTGGGCATGACGATGTGGGCGCTCATGATCGCGTCGACCCCGGCGCCGATCGCCGCCTTGAACGGCGGGGCGTCCAGCCTCGTCCACTGCGTCCTGGTGTGCTTGATCACCGGCAGGCCCGTGTGGCTGTCGGTGCGGGTGTCGCCGTGGCCGGGGAAGTGCTTGGCGGTCGAGGCGACGCCCGCGTCGTGGAAGCCCTTCACCGACGCGGCCACCATCTGGGCCACCCGCCCGGGGTTGTCGCCGAAGGCGCGCTTGCCGATGACGGGATTCCTGGGGTCGATGTTGACGTCGGCCACGGGCGCGAAGTCGAGGTTGACGCCGAGCGCCTTCAGCTCGGCGCCGGTCGCCTCCGCGGCCTTGCGGGCCAGCCCTGTGTCGCGGGTCGCGCCGATGACCGAGGCGCCCGGCAGGTCGGTGACCAGCGCGGACATCCTGGACACCAGGCCATTCTCCTGGTCGGTGCCGATGATCAGCGGCACGCCCTTCGACGACTTCTGCAGGCCGTTGGTGAGGGAGACGACCTGGGAGACGCTCTTGATGTTCTCGGGGAAGAGGATCACGCCGCCCAGGTGGTACTTGGCGACCACCTGGGCCGGTGTGCTCGCGCCGAACGCGTTCTTGTTGCCCTCGGAGGCGCTGTCGGCTGAGGCGCCGTGGACGACCGGCATGAACAGCTGGCCGACCTTCTCCTCGACGCTCATCCGCGCCAGCGCCCGCCGTACGGCGCCCGAGCCTGCCCCGGCCAGTGCCTCGGCCGAGGGCGTGACGGACGGCGTGGCGGAGGGTGTGGCGGACGGCTTCGCCGCTGGTGGAGACACGAGCGTCGCCGATCCCGCGTGACCTGTCGAGCTCGCGCATGCCACGAGCGAGGTCGCGATCGCCAGGACGCCTGCGGTGCGAATGCCTCTAACCATGCCCCCCAAGCTATCCGGCCCGCCGCCGTGACGCCGACTCAACGACTACACGCCGATCACCCTGCGGACCGTCCTCAGAGGCCAAGTTCGGCCAGGGCGGGCAGCCGCGCGCGGGCCGCGTTCCTGGCGCCCGCCGCCGTCGCCTGCCCCCTCGCCGCCGCGGCCGCCGTACGGCACTGCGCCAGCGAGTGCCGGGCCAGCCCTGCCCGTACGGCAGGCAGCGCGGGCGCGCTCATCGACAGCGTCGCCACGCCCAGCCCCACCAGCACGCAGGCCAGAGCGGGATCGGCGGCCGCCTCGCCGCACACCCCGCACGGCACCCCGTGGTCGCCGACCGCCGCGGCGACCAGGTCGAGGAGCGCGGGCTGCCACGGGTCCTGCAGCTGGGTGAGCGCGCCCACCTGCCGATCGGCGGCGAAGGCGTACTGGGCCAGGTCGTTGGTCCCGATCGAGAAGAAGTCGACGACGCCCGCGAGGTCCTTCGAGCGGAGCGCGGCGGCCGGGACCTCGATCATCACTCCCGCCGACGCGAGCCCCCTGGTCGCGCACTCGTGGACGAACCAGGCGGCCTCCTCGACGGTGGACACCATCGGCGCCATCACCTGGAGCCGGTCGGCCATCCCCTCGGCCGCGTCGGCCAGCGCCTGGAGCTGGGCGTTCATCACGTCGGGGAACGCCCTGAACAGCCGCAGCCCCCGCTGCCCCAGCGCGGGATTCGGCTCGGCGGTGGGGGACCGCAGGAACGCGAGAGGCTTGTCGGCGCCCGCGTCGAGCGTGCGGACCACGACCTTGCCGTGCGGGAAGGCCTCCAGCACCGCCCGGTAGGCGTCGCGCTGCTCCTCGTGGGAGGGCGGCTTGGTCCTGTCGAGGAAGAGGAACTCCGTCCGGTACAGGCCGACGCCCTCGGCGCCGCTGTCCACGGCGGTTTTCACGTCCCTCGGCCCACCGATGTTGGCCAGCAACGGCACCGGGTGCCCGTCGGCCGTCCTGCCGGGCCCCGCCGCCCCTTCGAGCGCCCGTTCCCTGGCCTGGGAGACGCGTCGCGCCTCGGCCACCCGCTCCTCGCTCGGCTCGACGGTGACCGTGCCCGCGCCTCCGTCGACCAGCACACGGACACCGGGGCGCAGCGCGGTCGCGCCGCGCGCGGCCACCACGGCGGGCACGCCCATCGCGCGCGCCAGGATCGCGGTGTGGCTGGTGGGGCCGCCCTCCTCGGTCACGAAGGCGGCGACCACGTCCTTGGTCAGCAGTACCGTGTCCGCGGGCGCCAGATCCCTCGCCACCAGCACGTACGGCTCGGCCGCCACCGTGGGCACGCCGGGCAAGGGGTGCCCGGTGAGCACGGCGATCGTCCTGTCCCTGATGTCGTCGAGGTCGGCCGCCCGCTCACCCATGTAGCCGCCCGCGGCGACGAGCAGGTCGCGGTACTTGCCGAAGGACTCCCACACGGCCCTGGCCGCCGCCGTCCCTCGCTCGATCAGCGCGTCGACGCCGATGGCCAGGCCAGGGTCGCGGGCCATGAGCGCCTGGGCGGCGAGCACGTCCTTGGCCTCGCCGCCCGCTCTGACGCCGCGCGCCTCCAGGTCGCCCGCGACCCGTTCCAGCGCCGCGCGCGCCCGCGCCTTCTCCTGATCCGCCTCGCCCTGGTAGGTCGCGCCCTCGGGGGGTTCGGGCACCGAGACGGTCAACACGTAGACGGGGCCGTGCCCGATGCCGGGACTGACCCCCACCCCCGAGACAGTCATGGCGCCGATGCGATCGCGGCCAGCTCGTCCACGAGCTCCTCCGCGCCCTCTCCCTCGGCCCTGATCACGATCGACTGGCCCTGACGCACGTCGAGACCCATGACCATCAGGATGCTCTTGGCGTTGACGGGCTCTCCGCCCAGCTTGGCCACGGTGACGTCGATGGCGGCCTTCGCCGCCGCCTGCACGAACGTCGCCGCGGGTCGGGCGTGCAGGCCGACCTCCGCCTCGACGGTCACCTTGCGCTCGGCCATCGGGACTCCTCCTCGTAAGCGGTCCAGACCAGCTGGACTCACGAAAACAACGGCCGGCCGGCCGCGGTCAGGTCAGCGACCACCAGGTCGGCGCCGGCCAGGTCCTCGCCGACGTGGGTGGTGGCCACCGCCACGCACCGCGTACCCGCCGCTTTCGCCGCGGACATCCCCGCCACCGAGTTCTCGAAGACTACGCAATCGCCGGGTTTCGCCCTCAGCCGGGTAGCCGCGAGGAGACAGCCGGAACAGCGCCGTGTCTACGCCCATCGGAAGAGCTCGTCCCCCACGTGCACGGGCCCCTGGGCGACGACGGTCACCGCCTCCGCGCGGGCGTCGAGCGCGACCACGGGACAGACCGGCGAGCGGCCGCCCGCCTCGACGACGGCGGGGTCCCATGCCACGACGGGCTGGCCGGCGTTCACCCTGTCCCCCTCGGCGGCCAGCAACTGGAAGCCCTCCCCCTTCAGCTGCACGGTGTCGATGCCCAGGTGTACCAGCACTCCCCTTCCGTCATCCCCCACGATGACGTAGGCATGCGGATGCAGCTTCATGATCTTGCCGTCTATCGGGGCGACGGCCTTGCCTGGCCCGCGCGCCGGGTCGATCGCCGTCCCCGGCCCCACCATGCCCGCCGAGAACACCGGGTCGGGCACGGCGCCCAGGCCGACCGCGGCCCCGTCGACCGGGGCGAGAACGCTGGTCATTGGTCCCCCCTGCACCAGAGCGCCGGCGGCGGAAGGCCCCGCCACCGGCGCTCTAGCCGATGATGTCCTCGATGTCGCTGGCGATCGTGTCGGCTTCGGGCCCCACCACGACCTGGACGACGTTCCCCGCGGCCATCACTCCGTGGGCCCCCGCGGCCTTCAGCGCCGCCTGATCGACCTTGGAGGCGTCGTGCACCTCGGTGCGCAGCCGTGTGATGCACGGCTCGATCTCGATGATGTTGGCCGCACCACCGAGCCCGGCGATGATCGCGTTCGCGTCCGCCGCCATCTGGTCCTCCCTCGTCGATACGTCTGTTTGACCAGGCTAAACGAACGCGTGTAATCAGTCGGTCTGCGTCACTTTGTTGAGGCCACGAGGCGCGTCGGGGTCGATGCCGAGGCGGCGGGCGAGCGCCTCCGTGAGGAGCTGACCAGGGATGATCAGGCCCATCGGGGCCACCCACTCGGGCAGGTCGGGGCCGTTCAGCGCCGCCGTACCCGCCTGGGCCAGAGCCTTGCCCCCGCCCACGGTGAAGGCCGCGGCGCCGGCGCCGACCACGCGCTCGGCCAGGGCGACCGTGCCCGCCAGCGTCGGGCTGTTCTCGGCGGCGACGAGCAACGCGGGGGTGTCCTCGTCCACCACGGCGATGGGGCCGTGCAGCAGGTCGGCGTAGGACAGGCCCATGGCGTGCAGGTAGCAGGCCTCCTTGAGCTTCAACGCGGTCTCGAGCGCGGTGGAGAAGGCCATGCCGCGCCCCGAGACGACCACGCCCGGCTTGTCGGCCAGGCCTTCGACGACCGCCTCGAGGTCGCCGGGCTCGGCGATCAGCTTCTCCACAGCCTCCGGCACCCGCTGCAGGTCGGCGGCGTCCACGTCCGCGCCGAGACCCAGCGCGAGTACGGCCAGCGCCGCCAGCTGCGTGGTGTAGGTCTTGGTGGCGGGAACCGCCTTCTCCTCGCCGGCCAGCGTGACGAGGGCGACGTCGGCGGCCTGCGCGAGCGGGCTGTCCTCGCCGCCGTTGGTGATGCCGACGGTCTTCGCGCCGCAGTCCTTGGCCCAGGCGAGCGTCTCGACGATCTCCTCGGTCCTGCCGGACTGGGAGATCGCGACGGCCAGCACGCCGTCGAGGTCGAGCCTGCGCTTGTAGGTGGTGGCGATCGAGGGCGCGGCGAGGGCGGCCAGACGCCCGGCGTGCGACTCGATGAGATAGCGGCCGTAGACTGCGGCGTTGTCCGAGGTGCCGCGCGCGATGAACAGCAGCTGCCTGGTCTGGTCGCCGAGCGCCTTCACCTCATCGACTCGAGGAAGCAATGAGTCCAGGGTGGCCCGCAACGCGGCCGGTTGCTCGGCGATCTCGCTGCGCATCTTGGTGGTCATCATGTCCCCATCGCTTGACTGGCTATTCCGGCATGTGGTCTAGTCCGGACTAGACCAGTACGAACCATAACCCATCGCCCAAGTCAGATCGAGGGGAGGATCCGTGGCGCACATCGATCCGGACAGCCCGGTGCCCAAGTACTTCCAGCTCCGCGAGATCCTGCTGGATCTCATCGACAGCAACGAGCTCAGTATCGGCGCGGCGATCCCGTCCGAGCGCGAGCTCTGCCAGCGTTTCGGCCTGTCGCGGATGACCGTCCGCCAGGCCGTCGACCATCTGGTCTCGGAGGGGCGCCTGCACAGGGTGCCGGGCAAGGGCACGTTCGTGGCCAGGCCCAAGATCGAGCTGGCGCTCCAGCTCACCTCCTTCACCAACGACATGCGCGCCCGCGGCCTCGAGCCGGGCTCCCGCGACCTCGACAGGCGCGTCGTGCGCGCGAGCGCCCACCTGGCCAAGGAGCTCGGGATCCAGCCGGGCGAAGAGGTCCACTTCATCGAACGGCTGCGCACCGCCGACGGCGAGCCGCTGTCGATCGAGCGCGCCCACATCCCCGTCTCACTGGCCCCCGACCTGGCCGACCACGACCTCACGGGCAAGTCGCTCTACCAGCTTCTCGAGACGCGCTACGGCATCGTGATGGACGCGGGCGAGCTGACCATCGACGGAGGGCTCGCCGACCCGAGCGACGCCGACCTGCTGAAACTGCCCCGTGGTGGAGCCGTGCTGCTGCTGCAGCGCCGCTCGTTCTCCGGCGGGGTGTGCGCCGAGCTGGGAGTCTCCACCTACCGGGCCGATCGGTACCAGTTGCGCACCATCCTGGAGATTCCCGCCCGTCGCGGCTGACCGGCTCGCGGGGGTACGGCATGCTTGGGTCCTGCTCGTCACCCCGCCCCGCCAGGTCCCTCGGCCGGGCCTGGTCCTTACCCCCCACTCTCCGGAGGCACTCCCGGTGAACGAGTCCGCCGCGATCCCTTCGCCGTTCTCCCGCGTCATGGCCGTGCTCCAGCGCATGGGCCGCTCCCTCATGCTCCCCATCGCGGCCCTGCCCGCCGCCGCGCTCCTGGTGCGCTTCGGCCAGCCCGACATGCTGGGCGCCAACGGCGCCGAACCCGGCGGCCTGGCCGACGTGGCGGGCTTCGCCTGGATGACCCACGTCGCCGAGGTGCTCGCCGCCGCGGGCGACGCCCTGTTCCAGAACCTGCCGCTGCTGTTCGCGGTCGGCGTCGCCATCGGGTTCGCCCGCAAGGCCGACGGCTCCACCGCGCTGGCCGCCGTGGTCGGCTACCTGGTCTTCGACCGCGTCACCAAGGTCATGTTCTTCGAGTCGGCCATCAGGGACACCGTCATGATCCGCCAGGCGGAGAGCCAGGGGATCAAGGAGATCATCAACTACGGCGTGCAGAACCCGACCAAGGTGCTCGGCGGCATCATGATCGGCCTGGTGACCGCGATGCTCTGGCAGCGCTTCTACCGGATCAAGCTGCCCTCCTGGCTGGCCTTCTTCGGCGGGCGACGCTTCGTCCCGATCATCACCTCGATCGCGGCGCTGCTGATCGGCGTGCTCATCGGCTGGATCTGGCCGGTGCTCGGCGAGTGGATCGGCGAGGCGGGCCGGGCCCTGGCCGACGCCGGCGCCGTGGGTACGGGCCTGTACGGGTTCTTCAACAGGCTGCTGGTGCCGCTCGGCCTGCACCACTTCGTCAACTCGATCGTGTGGTACGTCGTGCCCGAGTGCCAGGTCGGCGGGCGGGCCCTGGCCGGCGACTGGAACTGCTACTTCGGCGGCGACCCGAACGCGGGCGAGTTCATGGCCGGCTTCTTCCCCATCATGATGTTCGCGCTGCCGGCCGCCGCGCTGGCCATCTGGCGGGCGGCGCTGCCCGGCAAGCGGACGGCTGTCGGCGGCATCATGCTCTCCGCGGCGCTGGCCTCGTTCGTCACCGGGATCACCGAGCCGATCGAGTTCGCGTTCATCTTCGTGGCACCGGTGCTGCTGGTGGTCCACGCGGTGCTGACCGGGGTCGCCATGGCGGTCACGACGCTGGTCGGGGGGCAACTGGGATTCGGCTTCTCGGCCGGGCTGCTCGACATGCTGCTGAACGCCAGCAAGTCCAACACGCACAACGTGATCGGCATCCTGGTCATCGGGGTGGTCTATGGAGCGGTCTACTACGTGGTGTTCAGCTTCCTGATCAAGCGGCTGAACATCATGACGCCCGGGCGGGAGCCCGAGGTGGACGTGGACTCCGGTGAAGCCGCCGCCACCCCCTCGCCGCCGAACCCCTGACACGCCACGCAGGAGCGGCCCGCCCTACGCCCTGCCGAGCGTTTCCGCAGGACAGGGTGTGGTAGATACCCGGCATCCCCCGTGACGACCTGCCGGGGGAGCCGGGATGAGCACAACGACCGCCGATGGCGGCACGTCCTTCTGGTCTGCCGCCTTCGCCGTGCTCCAGCGGGTCGGCAGATCGCTGATGATGCCCATCGCCGTCCTCCCCGCCGCCGGCCTCCTGCTCCGCTTCGGCCAGGACGACCTGCTCGGCCGTACCGACAACGCCTTCCTCGACAAGGTCGCCGCCATCTTCGCCGCCGCCGGTGGCGCGCTGTTCGACAACCTGCCGCTGCTGTTCACGATCGGCGTCGCCATCGGGTTCGCCAAGAGGTCCGACGGCTCGACCGCGCTGGCCGCCCTCGTCGGCTACCTGGTGTTCGACCAGGTCACCCGCCGCATGTTCTTCGACTCCACCAGCGAGGCCGTCAAGACCAAGGTCACCCTGGCGCTCCAGAACGGCACCACGGTCATCAACCAGGCCGCCTCCGCCCAGCCCACGGGCGTCCTCGGCGGCATCATGATCGGGCTGGTGGCGGCGGTGCTCTGGCAGCGCTACTACCGGATCAAGCTCCCCTCCTGGCTGGCGTTCTTCGGCGGCAGGCGCTTCGTCCCCATCATCACCGCCGTGACCGCCCTCGGCCTCGGCGTGGTCTTCGGCTTGATCTGGCCGCCCATCGGCACGGCGCTCACCGCGTTCGGCGACTGGCTGGCCACCCACTCCGCGCTCGGCTCGGGCGTCTACGGCGTGGCCAACCGCCTGCTCATCCCCCTCGGCCTGCACCACTTCGTCAACTCGATCGTCTGGACGGTCATCCCCGAGTGCACGGTGAACGGCGTGCACGCCGCGGGCGACCTCAAGTGCTACGCGATCGGCCAGCAGGGCGCGGGCATCTTCATGACCGGTTTCTTCCCCGTGCTGATGTTCGGGATCCCCGGAGCGGCGCTGGCGATCTGGCGGGCGGCCCCTCCCCCCAAGCGGGCGGCGGTGGGCTCCATCATGGTCGGCGGCGCGCTGACCGCGTTCGTCACCGGGATCACCGAGCCGGTGGAGTTCGCGTTCATCTTCGTGGCGCCGCTGCTGTTCGTCACGCACGCGCTGCTCACCGGCGTCTCGATGGCGCTGCTCGCGGCGCTGGACACGCGCCTCGGGTTCAGCTTCTCGGCGGGCGGCATCGACATGCTGCTGAACGCCACCAAGTCGAACACCCACGGGCTGGCGCTGATCATCGCGATCGGGCTGGCCTACTTCGTCCTCTACTACCTGCTCTTCAGCTTCCTGATCCGCAAACTCGACATCCTCACCCCCGGCCGCGAGCCCGACGACGACACCATTCCCTCGGACCAGCAGACCTCCGGCTGACATACGGGATGCCGATATCCCGCCGCGACCCCGACCGGAATGGATTCGGTACGGCGGGCCTGGAATGCGCGCCCGCCGGAATGCGGATAAAGCTGGTCGCCAACCGATCCAACCCATCGTGATCTTCTTCGTCGATGCCCCCAAATGGCCGCAGGAAACGGGGAAGTTGGCGGCCGATGTATCTGAGCGTGGGGCCGAAAACTCCTTATAGCGACGTTCTCCCGCATGAGGTTGGAGGTTTCATGGCATCACGGCTGCGTCCCGTTCCGCTCCCCCGCGTCACCCTCACCCCGGTCCCCGACCCGCCGTACGACGGCGAGCAACGCGGTCCAGAGCCCGCCACCCACGGGTCGCTCGCCCTCGCCCCTGCGGACCCGCGCCCCCTGGTCTGGGGACCGCCGGGGTCCGTTCCCGACGAGCGCCACCTGCGCCACCTCGGCCAGGCGCTCGCCGAGATCCTCACCGGCCGCAGACCCCCCGAAACGGTCAGCGACCGGCTCACCGACCGGGCCTACGCCGAACTCGTCCGCGCCGGCCGAATGATCACCGCAGGCAGCCGGCCCCTCGTCGGCGTTCCGCGCGTGACGCAGCCCAGGGAGGGCGCGGTCGAGATGTGCGTACTGGTCCACTGCGGCGAACGCAGCCACGTTCTGGCGCTCCGGCTCGAACGCCGCGGCGTCCAGTGGCTGTGCACCGACTTCGAAACCGCCTGACCCCGGTACGGCGGGGCACCCACCCCGCCGCACCGGACGGACCCCGAGTACCCCACCATCGCAGGGCCGCCACCCCTGTCGAGCCCCTCATCGACCGCAGGAGGCCCGCTGAGCTGTCTCAGAGGGGCACACCGTCTGAGCGACCGCCCGCTCCCCCGGAGACCCGGCGCTCCCGCCCAACCGCCGCTCCCCCGGAGACCCGGCACTCCCACCCAACCGCCGCTCCCCGGAGACCAGCCACGCCCTCCGACCAACCCGCGGCTCCCAAGAGGCCCGCCGCTCCCACCCGAATGCCGAAGCCGGGCAGAGAACGCGAAGGCCCCGCGCCCGGGAAACCGGGGCGGGGCCTTCAGGTGTTTCGGCTACGCGTCGACGTGCTTCGGGTCGCCGTGGCAGCGCTTGTACTTCTTGCCCGATCCGCACGGGCACGGCGCGTTGCGCTCCACGTTGCCGTAGGCCGCGCGCTCGGCGGCCGTCGTGCGGACCTTGGTGTGCTCGACCTCGCCGCCCTCGCCAGGAGCGGTGTACTCCAGCTCGGTCGGCCGCTCCGGCCCGCGCAGCCCGCGCGCGATGATCGAGCGGGTCTCGGCGATCTCCTCCGACTCCTCGACGATCGGGTTCTCCTGGACCTCGACCTCGAGGTTGAACAGGTAGCCGACCGACTCCTCCTTGATGCCGTCGAGCATCGCGGCGAACATCTCGAAGCCTTCGCGCTGGTACTCGATCAGCGGGTCGCGCTGCGCCATCGCGCGCAGCCCGATGCCCTCCTGGAGGTAGTCCATCTCGTAGAGGTGCTCGCGCCACTTGCGGTCGAGGACCGACAGGATGACGCGCCGCTCCAGCTCGCGCATGGCCTCGGAGCCGAGCTCCTCCTCGCGCCTGTCGTAGGCGGCGAGGGCGTCGGTCTTGATCTTCTCGTGGAGGATCTCGGCCGACAGCTCCTCGCGGCCGCCCACCTCCTCGACGAGGTCGTCGAGCTTGACCGAGACCGGGTAGAGCTCGCCGAAGGCCTTCCACAGCTTGTCGAGGTCCCACTCCTCGGAGAAGCCCTCGGACGTGGCGGCGGTGACGTACTCGTCGATCACGTCGCCGACGAAGCCGCGCACCTGCTCGTGCAGGTCGGCGCCCTCCAGCACGCGGTGGCGCTCGGCGTAGATCACCTTGCGCTGCCGGTTCATGACCTCGTCGTACTTCAGAACGTTCTTGCGGATCTCGAAGTTCTGCTGCTCGACCTGGTGCTGGGCGGAGGCGACGGCCTTGGTGACGATGCCCGACTCGATCGGCTGGTCGTCGGGGATGTTCATCCTGACCATGATCGCTTCGACGCGCGGCGAGTTGAACAGGCGCATCAGGTCGTCGCCGAGCGAGAGGTAGAAACGCGACTCGCCGGGGTCGCCCTGGCGTCCGGAACGGCCGCGCAGCTGGTTGTCGATGCGGCGCGACTCGTGGCGCTCGGTGCCGAGGACGTAGAGGCCGCCGAGATCGGTGACCTCCTCGTGCTCGGCCTTGACCGCGCCCTCGGCCTTGGCCAGCGCCTCGGCCCACGCCTTCTCGTACTCCTCCGGCGTCTCGCCGGGGTCGAGGCCGCGCTGGCGCAGCTCCACGTCGGCGCGGAACTCGGGGTTGCCGCCGAGCATGATGTCGGTGCCTCGACCGGCCATGTTGGTGGCCACGGTCACGGCGTGCTTGCGGCCCGCCTCGGCGATGATCGACGCCTCACGCGCGTGGTTCTTCGCGTTGAGCACCTCGTGCTTGACGCCCTGGCGGGTCAGCATCTTGGACAGCCGCTCGGACTTCTCGACCGAGGTGGTGCCGACGAGGACGGGCTGGCCCGTCTCGTAGCGCTCCTTGATGTCCTCGACGACCGCGGTGAACTTGGCGTCCTCCGTGCGGTAGATGAGGTCGGCCTGGTCCTTGCGGACCATCGGCCGGTTGGTCGGGATCGGGACCACGCCGAGCTTGTAGGTCTGGTGGAACTCGTTCGCCTCGGTGGCCGCGGTGCCGGTCATGCCGGCGAGCTTGGCGTACAGGCGGAAGTAGTTCTGGAGGGTGATCGTGGCGAGCGTCTGGTTCTCGTCCTTGATCTTCACCCCCTCCTTGGCCTCGATGGCCTGGTGCATACCCTCGTTGTAGCGGCGCCCGTGGAGGACTCGGCCGGTGAACTCGTCGACGATCAGGACCTCACCGTCGGTGACGATGTAATCCTTGTCCTTCTTGTAGAGCTCCTTGGCCTTCAACGCGTTGTTGAGGAAGCCGACCAGGTGGGTGTGCTCGGGCTTGTAGAGGTTGTCGATGCCGAGCCAGTCCTCGACCTTCTCCACGCCCGTCTCGAGAATGCCGACCGTGCGCTTCTTCTCGTCGACGACGTAGTCGCCGGTGCTGGGCTCGCCGGGGTTCTTGCCCTCGACGCCCCTGCGGAGGCGCGGCACGATCTTGGCGAACTCGGTGTACCACTTGCCCGACTGCTCGCCGGGGCCCGAGATGATCAGCGGCGTGCGGGCCTCGTCGATGAGGATCGAGTCGACCTCGTCGACGATCGCGAAGTTGTGGCCGCGCTGGACGCACTCCTCGAGCGACCAGGCCATGTTGTCGCGCAGGTAATCGAAGCCGAACTCGTTGTTGGTGCCGTAGGTGATGTCGGCGCCGTACATCTTGCGCCGCTCCTCGGGGGTCTGCCCCGAGATGATCACACCGGTCTCGAGGCCGAGGAAGCGGTGGATCCGCCCCATCTTCTCCGCGTCACGCTGGGCCAGGTAGTCGTTGACCGTGATGACGTGGACGCCCTTGCCGGAGAGCGCGTTGAGGTAGCTGGGCATGACACAGGTCAGGGTCTTGCCCTCACCTGTCTTCATCTCGGAGATGTTGCCCAGGTGAAGGTTGGCGCCGCCCATGATCTGGACGTCGTAGGGACGCTGGCCGAGGACGCGCCGCGACGCCTCGCGCACCGTCGCGAACGCCTCGGGCAAGAGGTCGTCGAGCGACTCCCCGTCGGCGTGTCGCTGCTTGAACTCGTCCGTGAGCGCGCGCAACTCCGCGTCGGACAGGCTCTTGAAGTCGTCCTCAATGGAGTTGACCTGGTCGGCGATCCGCTTCAGCTTGCGCAGGATCTTGTTCTCGCCGGCGCGCAGAATCTTGTCGAGAATGGCTGGCACTTTGTGTAAAGCTCCTCGCAGGTCTTCCCCGGCGGCCGCCAGGAGGAGAGGCTGAGACAAACTTCCCCGTTGCCATCGTAGGCGGTTCCGCCACCAGACACAGCCACCGCGACTAGGAGGCCGCTACACCCGTCTGGGAGAATGGTCTTTCGGCAGAGCGTATGCCGATCTGGTTTGATCTCGCACCATTGACATGGCTCGGCGGGAAATATCTTCAGGAGGGATAGGCCATGGCAGATGGTCACAACCTTGGCAACCACGGCGGGCGCGCGTCGTCGTGGCTGGCGGTCAGCATCATGCTGGCCGGGTTCACCGTGGGTGGCGTCGGTCTGACGATGGCCAGCTGGACGACCGTATGGGTCGGTGTCGGAATCTTCGTCCTGGGCGCGATCCTCGCCCTGGTCTTCGACATCTTCTCCGACGTCGTCATCGACGCGCCCCGCATCGGCATGCGTGCCGAGGATCATCGCTGACCGACTCCGCGCATGGCGGGCGTCCGGGCGAGTCGTCGCCCCTTCGCCCGCCATCGTCTTTTCCCGGCCGTTTTTCTGTCGGTGGGCGCCGTTACGATCGCGGCATGCCATGCCGTACCACCGAATCCACGACATGACCGAGCTGAGCGCCGACGAGGCGCGCCGCCTGATCCTGCGCGCCCAGGGCTTCATGGGCGCCGACGGCAGGCGCGGCGGCGTGCAGGGGATGCTGCGCAGGCTGGGCGCCGTCCAGCTCGACACCATCTCCGTCCTGGCCCGCTCCCACGAGCTGGTCGCCTACGGCAGGCTGGGCGCCGTCGGCAGAGCCGCCGTCGAGAGTGCCTACTGGCACAACCCCGCCCGCAGCTTCGAGTACTGGTGTCACGCCGCCTGCATCCTCCCGATCGAGCACTGGCCCCTGTACGGCTTCCGCCGCCGCGCCTACCGGGAGCGGAACCAGCGCTGGCACGAGGTCCCCGCCGACTATGAGAAGGTGCTCGACCAGGTGCGCGACAGCGGCCCCGTCACCACCTCCGACATCGGCGGCGCCAAGAAGAGCGCCGAGTGGTGGGACTGGTCCGACTCGAAGATCGCGCTCGAGTGGCTGCTCGACATCGGCGAGCTCGTCTGCACCAGGCGCGTCGGCTGGCGCAGGGTCTACGACCTGGCCGAGCGCGCCGTCCCCGCCGACCTGCTCGGCCAGGAGCTCACCGACGAGGAGTGCGTCGTACGGCTGGCGCGCGTCGCGGGCTCGGCCCTCGGCGTGGCGACACGTGGCGACCTGGTCGACTTCCTCAGGGTCAAGGGCCCCTATGCCGCCCTGCTCGACCAGGCGCTGGCCAGTGGCGCGGCCGGACTGGTGCCCGTGAAGGTGGCGGGCTGGCCGTCGGCCAAGCAGGCGGCGAACGCGTGGGCCGCCCCCGAGGCGCTCGAGTCCGAGCCGCGCGGCCGGCACCGCACCACGCTGGTCTCGCCGTTCGACTCGCTCATCTGGCACCGAGGGCGCACGTCGCGGGTGTTCGGGTTCGACTACACGCTGGAGATCTACGTCCCCAAGGTCAAGCGGGTCCACGGCTACTTCACGATGCCGGTGCTTTCGGGCGGCAAGCTGATCGCGCGGGTCGATCCGTCGCGCGAGGGGCAGACGTTCGTGGCCAGGCACGTGTCGTTCGAGTCGTCCAGGGTGCGGCCCGCCGACGTGGCGGGCGTGCGGGAGGCGCTCTGGTCGGCGGCCGATTGGGTGGGGTGCACCGACGTGCGGGTGGAACGGGTCACCTCGGAGGCCCACACCGTGCCGCTCCTCGACGCCCTCCCTCTGGACCTGTCCGACCACCGCTGAGCCCTGGCCCTCCCTCTCAGCGAGGGAGGGCCAGGCCTCAGGTGATCTCCAGCATGCGTTCGCGAACGGCGTAGACCACCGCTTCCATCCTGGAGTGCAGCTGTAGCTTGTCCAGGATGTTGCGCACGTGGTTCTTCACCGTGTTCTCCGAGATGAACAGCTGCTTGGCGATCTCACGGTTGTTCATCCCCTTGGCCACCAGCCGCAGCACCTCCATCTCCCGGTCGGTCAGCCGGGGAACCGGCAGCTGCGGCGGCCGTTCGGCCTCCTTGCGGCTCATGTTGGCGAACTCGGTGATGAGCTTGGCCGCCATGGCGGGGTTGATGAGGGACTGCCCCTCGTGCACCCCGCGCACCGCGTCGGGCACCTCGTCTATTTGGACGTCCTTGAGCAGGTAGCCGGTCGCGCCCGCCTTGATGGCCTCGAAGAGGTCCTCCTCCTCGTCGCTGACCGTCAGCATGATGATCCGCGTGCTGGGGACGGATGCCTTGATGCTGCCCGTCGCCTCGATGCCGCCTTGGCGGGGCATGCGGACGTCCATCAGCACCACGTCGGGCAGGAGACGATCGGCGAGTTCGACCGCCTCCTGACCGTCGCTGGCCTCGCCGACCACCTCGATGTCGTCCTCGGCGGCCAAGGCCAGCACGAGGCTGCGCCTGATCAGCTCGTGATCGTCAACGATCATCACGCGGATCGGGTCGCTCATGCGGCCTCCTCAGCGGACCGCATCTGCCTGATGGCTCGCTCGCTCACGTGGCCGGGGCGCTCCGCCTCGACTCGCTCGCCGCGCTCGCTCACGTCTCCTCCTCGTGGGGGGCCAGAGCCGTTGAACCGCCATGATGCCAGGCTTTTGCGGTCCTGGGGTGGTCGAGAGGATCTTCGTTGGCGTGAATCAGGACTCGACTAGCCGCAACACGCCGTAGTGGTAGCCGCGCCGACTGTAGACCACGCTCGGCTGACCGCTCTCCTTGTCACGGAACAGGTAGAAGTCGTGGCCGACCAGTTCCATCTCGAGGAGGGCCTGGTCGATGGTCATGGGCTCGGCTTCGTGGAACTTCTCCCTGACCACGCAGGGCCCGTCGCCGTCCATCTCGATGGGGACGATGTCGTCGTAGACCTTGTCGTCGGGCAGGAAGTCTTCCTCGGGCTCCGATTGCGCGGGCACGACGGCGGCCTCGGGCATCGTGTCGTAGACGTCGGCGAGTGCGGCTGTCAGCTCAGCCACGGAAGGGGTCGCGTGGTTGCCGTGATGCACCTTGCGCCGGTCTGCGATGCGCCGCAGGCGGCCTTCGAGTTTGTCGAGGGCTATGTCGAGGGCGGCGAATCGGTCGTCGGCTGAGGCCTCGGCGCGGATGGCCGGTCCTCGGGAGTGGATGGTCAGCTCGACACGCTCGCGTTGATCGGCGAGGCGGGGGTTGCGTTCCTTCGACACCTCCACATCGACTCGGATGAGCTTGTTGTCCAGACGTTCGATCCTGGCCAGCTTGGTCGTCACGTGGTCTCGGAACCGATCACTCACTCCTGTGTGCCGGCCCTTGACGATGATGTCCATGCAACAGCCCCCCTTCGTCTAACGACTGAGACAGAGCGCCCGACGATGTGCCCGTCGGGCCTGGTCTTGCTTCACCGTTACCCTCTTTCGACACATCAGTACCAGCGGCTCCAGTGGCACCCGCTCGGCCGACCTGGTCTTCGACCCCACATTCGCCTGCTGAGGGGTTCGCAGCTCTGTGCCACTACTGCCCTTCTCCTCTTGACGGGGGACATCTGGACCCCCGGGAAGGCAGGACTTACCTCTAAGCCGCACCGTGATCAGTCGACAAAGAGTCGCCTTACGTGGACCGTTTCGCCTGCGGCTGGCATCGGCTAGCGGAGCCGGGACTCCCGGCTCTGCGCAACCACGGACCCGAACGGGTGCCATGTCAGAACGCTATCTGCATCCCGACCGAATGTCAGCCTGGGGATCGCCCAAAAGATCACTTTCCGTGATTTTCTCCGAGCCCTCAAGGGATGGGAGATGCCCGCTTTGGCGACTGAATACACCTTTGGACCTGCCTCTCTAGAGCGATGAGCAGGGAACGAGGAAGAGACATGTGGCGAACCGGCGAGCCTGCCGGCTTGGCATTCTCTTTACCCTCCGTGATCGAAAGCCGTTCGAACACGTCGGCGTGTCGCCGCGAAGGTCACAGCCGCGACCACTTTCGCTCCCGCCTCATCCACCGCTCTGGCCGCCTCCGCAAGGGTCGCGCCGGTGGTGACGACATCGTCCACGAGGACCACGGGCGGGCCTGAGCGGCCGCTCAGGCCCGCTTTACCTACCTGGACGACTCTCAGGGAGGAGGCGAGGTTGGCGGCCCTCCGAGCGGCGCTGAGGCCCGCTTGGTCGGCGACCCTCCTGCTCTGGCGGAGGTCTGCGCGGAGAGTTACCTGGCGGCCCAGCTTCACCAGATGTCGTACGGCCAGCGCGGCCATGCGGCCCACCGGGTCGTGACCTCTGGCCCGTACGGCACGCCTCGCGCTGGGCACGGGGACGACGGCGAGCCCGCCCACAGGGACGGCCGTGGCGATGGTTAAGGCGAGGGCGTGGGCCAAGGGCGTGGCCAGAGCCGTACGGCCGCGCTCCTTGTAGTGGAGGACCGCCTGGCGGGCCGCGCCCTCGTAGAGGGTCGCCGACCAGCAGATCGGCAGGCCTTCGGGGGCGGGGTGGGGCATGCGGACGGCGGGGGTGACGACCAGGCACGCGTCGCACAGGAGGCCGCCCCGGGTGGCGCAGCCGACGCAGCGGGTGGGCAGGAGGAGGTCGAGCACGGGGACCAGCGTGCCGGGCGCCACCGACAGAACCCCGGCCCTCGGGAGGCTGTGGGGAAGGCGGGCCGGGGTCAGTCGAGGGGGAAGGTGGGGGACGAGGTGCCGGATTGGACCTTGGTGTCGGCCCACTTGTCCTGCGCCAGCTCGAGCACCTTGCCGCCGCTGCCCTCGTCGGTTCCCGCGACCAGGCGGTCGTTCAGGGCCGAGATCGAGGTGATCCGCTTGTCGCCGAAAAGCTGTCTGACCTGCCCGTTGCTGATGTCGATCTCGTTGGGCGTGCTTCCCGAACTGTTGCTCACCAGCGCGATCAGGTGCTCGGAGTCCTTCCAGGCCAGGTCTTTGATCTCCTCGTCCTTCCCTTCCGTCAGCAACGTCTGGAAGTGGTCGAGCCTGTCCCCCGCGATCACTCCCACCATGACGGACACCGCTCCCCCCTCCGCCACGATCGCCGCCACGCGGGTGCCGTCGCGCGCCACCTTGAACGCCATGACCCTCTTGCCTTTGAGCTCGGGCGCGTCGACGCGCGTCACCGGCTGTTCGAGGTTCGACATGTCGTAGCGCAGCACGTAGGAGGTGTGGTCGTCGATCCTGTCGACCGTCCACAGCGTGCCGTTCCAGTTCCAGGCCGGCGGGGTCAGGTCGGCGCCCTTGATCGCCTCCTGCCACTGGCTCTCGGACGACAGCCTGTTGGTCCAGATGCTGCGCCCGTCGCTCTTGAGCGCGGCCACGTACTCGGTGGGGTCGCCCTTGGCGGGCCCGGGGATGCCGCTGATCGCCGGCTCCTTGTACGTGTCGCCCAGCTGGCCGACGGGGCCGGGGAACGCGACTCCCTCGCCGGTCGGGCCGAGCCACATCAGCTGGCCGTTCTGGACGAAGTAGACCTTGCTCAGCGGCGAGCGCGGCCACGCGTCGCTGTCCCTGGGGGCGATGGTCAGCGGCGCCGTGCCCTCGTAGAAGGCCTCGCCGTTCAGCCGCACCTCGATGGTCCTGCCCTTGGTCACCTCGCGCAGGCTCCACTGCAGCTGCCTCGTCAGCGTCACGACGGGCAGGGGGTCCTGCTTGAACCGCCCTTCCAGGTAGACGACGACCGTCTCCTCGTCCGTCTCGATCCTGTCGAGGCTGATGCCCTCGAACGCGGTGGACACGGCGCCGCGCAGCGATTCGCTCGGCCCTTCGAGCAGCCTGTCGACGATCGTCTCCGCCAGCGACCTGGTGGGGTTGATCGGCAGCCACACATGGTCGACGACGGGGAGAGCGGCCGGGTTGTCCTGGGAGCCCGAGCCGCCCAGGAAGTAGATGTCGGCGGGCTCGTAGGCCCTGCGCACGTCCGCCGCGGTGAGCAGCATCAGCCCGTTGCGCAGACTGGAGACCCGATAGCCCTGCGGGGTCTTGGCCACCATGAACTGGAGGGTCAGCTTCTGTCTCTTGGGCTCGTACCAGCCGTCGCCGTGGATGAGCGCGATCTGCACGGCCTCCAGCTGGACGATGTCGTCGCCCACCGGCCGGTAGGTGGGGTTGTCCTCGACCACGATCACCGAGTCGCCCGGCTTCCATGCGCGCTTGGCCTCGGGCGTGAGGTAGGCGCGCAGGATCTTCTGCTCGACGTCGTCGAAGCTGGCCATCGCTGCCTGCATGCCCCGCACGGTCCTGACGGCGTCCCAGTCGGGCTGGGGTTCCGTGGCGACCATGCGCTGGAACGGCTTGCTCAGCGAGTCGGCGGCGTCGCCCTGCCTGACCTGCTCGGGCGGCCCGCCCACCGAGATGACCGAGCAGGCGGAGCTGCCGCACACGACGCTCGCCGCCATCACGGAAAGAAGGATCCTCCTACTCCGCATGGAAAACCCCCTCCCCCGCCACCGGTGAGAGAACCGGTGTGATGTGCCCGCGCCATGTCCGCCTCATTTCCACCTCCGGCGGCACGAGCGAGAGCGGCGACCCCTTCAGCTCGGCCCCCGCCGTGCGGGGCAGCGTGAGCCTGAACTGCGACCCCTCTCCCTGAGAACCCCATGCCTGCAGCCATCCCCCGTGCAGGATGGCGTCCTCGCGCGAGATGGCGAGCCCGAGCCCGGTGCCGCCGATGGTGCGCGCCCGCGAGGGGTCCGCCCGCCAGAAGCGGTCGAAGACCATCTGCTCCTCGCCGGGTTTCAGACCCACCCCGTGGTCCCGTACGGCCACCGCCGCCGAATCGCGGTCGGCGCCCACCGAGACCACGATCTCGCGCCCCTCGCCGTGCTCGATCGCGTTGAACAGCAGGTTGCGCAGGATCCGCTCGACCCTGCGGCTGTCGATCTCGGCCATGCAAGGCTCGCTGGGCAGACGCAGCTCGAAGCGGGTGCCGTGCCGTTCGGCCAGCGCCTCGGAATCGGCCACGGCGCGCAGCACCACGTCGCGCACGTCGGTGGAGTCGAGGTCGAGCGTGGCCGCGCCCGCGTCGTAGCGGCTGATCTCCAGCAGGTCGGCGAGCATCGACTCGAACCGCTCCAGCTGCGCCTGCATGAGCTCGGCCGAGCGCGCGGCCATCGGCTCGAAGTCCTCGCGCGCGTCGTAGAGCAGGTCGGCGGCCATGCGCACGGTCGTCAGCGGGGTGCGCAGCTCGTGCGAGACGTCGGAGACGAACTGCCGCTGCACCTGCGACAGCTCCTCCAGCTGGTGGATCTTGAGCGCCAGGTTGGCGGCCATCTCGTTGAAGGAGGCGGCCAGGCGGGCCAGGTCGTCCTCCCCGCGCACTTTCAGCCGCTCGTCGAGCCGCCCCGAGGCGAGGCGTTCGGCGGCCTGGCGGGCCAGCCGCACAGGGGTCACGACCTGGCGCGTGACCAGGGACGCGATGGCGCCGAGCAGCAGGACCAGGCCGATGCCCACGACCACGACCACCTGCCTGACGATGGAGAGCAGCGACTCCTCGTCGGTGAGCGGGAAGAAGTGGTAGATCTCGTAGCCGTCGTCGATGAAGGCGCCCACGACCAGCGTGAGCTGGGTCTCGCCGCTGGCGGAGAACGTCAGCCGGGAGACGACCTGCAGGGGGTCGTTGAGCACCTGCTTGTCGCGCTTGGCCTCCAGCCGCTTACGCAGGTCGAGGGGGACGTCGGCGGGCAGGACACTGCCGGTGGCGCGCGACTGCCCCGGCTTGGTCCTGTTGAGCACGAGCAGCTGGTAGCGCTTGCGCCAGCCGTACTCGTCGGTGCCGATGATGCTGTTGACAGCGACGTCGAGCGGGTCCTCGGCGACGGCGGGGCCGCCTTCCCCCTGCTTGGCCGGCTCGGTGGGCTCGGCGTTGAGCGCGGCCGTGATGGCCACCCTGTCGGCGGTTGCCTCGTTGGCCGCCGACAGCTTGCGGCCGTTGACGACGGAGGTGTTGATCTCCTGGATCAGGAAGACACCGAGCACCGCCACCACGGTCACCGAGATCACCAGCGTGCTGGTGATGACCTGGAGCTGGAGCGAACGCCGCCACGTGCGCCGGACCATGCCCGCCGCACGCCGTGCCCGCCGCCGGACGCCGCCCAGAATCTGGCGAAGCGTCCTGCGACGGATCCTGCTCTTCGACGGAGACATGAGAGGAGGGGTGGTCAGGCAGGACCGGCTTTGTAGCCCACGCCGCGGACCGTCACCACGATCTCGGGGTGCTCAGGGTCCTTCTCGATCTTGGCGCGCAGGCGCTGGACGTGCACGTTGACCAGGCGGGTGTCGGCCGCGTGCCGGTAGCCCCATACCTGCTCGAGCAGCACCTCTCGGGTGAAGACCTGGCGCGGCTTGCGGGCCAGCGCGACGAGCAGGTCGAACTCCAGCGGGGTGAGGTTGATGGTCTCCTCGCCGCGCTTGACGGAGTGGCCCGCCACGTCGATGGTGATGTCGCCGATCTGCAGGATCTCGGGCGTCGGCTCGTCGGTACGGCGCAGCCGCGCGCGCACCCTGGCCACGAGCTCCTTCGGCTTGAACGGCTTGACGATGTAGTCGTCGGCGCCCGACTCGAGGCCGAGGACGACGTCGATGGTGTCGCTCTTGGCGGTGAGCATGACGATCGGGACCCCCGACTCGGCCCTGATCCTGCGCGCCACGTCGATGCCGTCCGCCCCCGGCAGCATCAAGTCGAGCAGAACCAGATCCGGGCGCGTATCCCGGAACGCGTCGAGGGCCTTGTCGCCGTCGGATACGAAGGACGGTTCGAAGCCTTCTCCCCGCAGTACGATGCCGAGCATCTCGGCGAGAGCGGCGTCGTCGTCGACGACCAGCACGCGACCTTTCATGGCCCCTCATTCGTTCTACGCATTGTGGGACATACCCGCATGGTTGCTGAAGGTTACCCTTGCCTGGCTGATGGCATAACCATCAGACCATCGAAAGACGAATTTTAGACGCCCTGGTAACCCCCGTAATCTCAGTCTGCAAGACAAGGGCACGTTTCGGCCATCCCCGAACACCGACTACACCAATGAGTCGCCCATCATGCCAGGATTGGTGTATGTCAGACGGTCACGAGACCCCGCCCGGCTGGTCGGCTGAGCAGCCCCCGCCTTACCAGGCCCCCGGATCCCCCTACAGTGGCCCGGCCCCGTCCGCCTGGCAGCAACCGGCTCCCCCGCCACCACCGCCCTACGGTCACCAAGGTTACGGCTACGCGCCGCCGCCCGCGCTACGTCCGGGGATCATTCCCCTGCGCCCGCTCGGCCTCGGCGACATCTACGACGGCACGATCAAGCTGATCAGGTCGAATCCCAAGTCCGTGCTCGGCCTGTCGGCGATCGTGGCAGCCATCGCGTCCGTCCCCGTCTCGATCGGTCAGGCGCTGGCGTTCAGCTCGCTCGGCGCCGTGATGTCCGACCCGCAGGCCAACGCCGACGCGCTGGACGGCGGCGGCTTCCTCTCGCAGACGCTTCCCACGATCATCTCCTCGGTGGTCAGCCTCGTCGCCGTCACGATCCTGACGGGCGTGCTCATCAGGATCCTCGGCCGAGCGGTCTTCGGCGGGAAGATCACCGCGGGCGAGGCGTGGCGGCTGGTCGCGCCGAGGGTGCCCGCGCTGTTCGGGGTGATCCTGCTGATCATGGCCATCATGCTGGCGCCCGCCATCCCGATCGCCCTGATCATCTACGCGGCCGCCGCGGCCGGGTCGGCGGGAGCGGCGGTCGGGCTGGGCGCCCTCTTCCTGATCCTCTACATCGGCTACGCGCTGTTCATCAACACCCGGTTCTCCTTCGCCGCGCCTGTCGTGGTGCTGGAGGGCCTCGGCCCCGTGCAGGCGCTGCGCCGCTCATGGCGGCTGGTGAGCGGTGACTTCTGGCGGGTGCTCGGCATCCTCCTGCTCACGATGCTCCTCGCCTACCTGGTCAGCATGGTCCTCAGCTTCCCGTTCGGGTTGATCGCGGGTGTCGCGAGCGTGCTGGGCGGCGGCTCCACAGGCGCGACCATCCTGGTCGCCGTCGTGTTCGCCATCGGCACCACGCTCGGCGCGATGATCACCTATCCGCTGCAGGCCGGCGTGACGGGCCTGCTCTACACCGACAGGCGGATGCGCAGCGAGGCCTTCGACCTGGTCCTGCAGACCGCCGCGCTCGAACAGCAGCGTCAGGGCTGGGTCCACGCCTCGGCCGACGAGCTCTGGCACCCGTCGAACGCCCGCAGGCCGTGACCCCTCCTGGACGGGAGGAGGCCCAGCGCAGAGCCGCCGAGGAGCTGGCCAGGGCCGGGTACGCGCACGAGCCGTTGCCGGACAGGCTCTGGCGCTGGTTCCAGCAATGGCTCGGCGACCTCACCGACGTGGCGCCCGGCGGCGGCTCCGTCGGGGCCGTCCTCGCGGCGCTGCTGCTCATCCTGGTGGTCGTGGTGGCCGTCTGGGTGATGGTGTGGCTGTCGCGCAGGTCGGCGCGCGCTCACACCGCCGATCCAGGCGATCTGTTCGGCGGGAGGGCGATGACCGCCGCCGAGCACCGGCTGGCCGCCGAACGGCTCGCGGCCGAGGGACGCTGGGCCGAGGCCGTTCAGGAACGGCTGCGCGCGATCGCCCGCGACCTGCAGGACAGGGCGCTGGTCGACAACCTGCCGGGCCGTACGGCGGACGAGCTGGCGGCCGAGGCGGGCAGGTCGCTGCCCGCCTTCGCCGACGAGCTCGCCGCGGCCGCGCGCGCCTTCGACGACGTCGCCTACGGCGGCGTGCCCGGCACCTCCGACACCTATTCGATGATGCGCGAGCTGGACGAACGGCTCCGCCTGGCAAGGCCGGTGGCGCTGTGAGCGTCTCGACCTCCCCCACCGCGGCGGGGCTGTGGCGGCGGGCCAGGGCGGGCGTGCTCGTCGGGCTGCTGGTCGTGGTGACGGCCATGGTCGGAGTGCTGATCGCGGGCGGCGACGGGCCCGGACGCTACCTCGACCCCGACGACACCTCACTGCGCGGCTCGAAGGCGCTGGCGCAGCTGCTTCGGGCGCAGGGCGTGCGGGTGGACAGGGTGGACTCGGTGGCCGCCGCCGAGTCGCTGGCGCGGGAGGGCGACAGACTGCTGCTGGTCGGGGCGCCGTGGAGCGGCGGCTACGACGAGGCCGAGCGGCTCGCCGCGATCACGGGCGACATGGTGGTGGTGGGCGAGCAGCCGTACTTCGACGTGCTGGCGCCCGACATCGTCGCCGAGCGCGGGCTCCGGCTGCGCTCGCGCGAGCCGGGCTGCGACCTGCCGGCCGCCAGGACGGCGGGCAGCGCCTACCTGGGCGTCCTGAGGTTCGAGGCGGGCGGCACCTCCTGCTATGACGGCTCCCTCATGGTCTCGGGCGCGGTCACCGCGGTCGGCAGCGGCGAGTTCATGACCAACCAGCGCCTGGCCGAGGACGGCAACGCCGCGCTGGCACTCCACCTGCTCGGGACGCGCAAGGCGGTGACCTGGCTGGTGCCCGCGCCCGTCCCGCCCGGCGGGGAGCCCGTGGCGGGTCCCGGCGGCAAGAGCATCGGGGAGCTGCTGCCTCCAAGCATCCCGTGGGCGGTGCTGATGGCGGCCGTCGCGGTCCTGGTGGCCGCGTTCTGGCAGGGCAGACGCCTGGGTCCCGTGGTGGCCGAACGGCTGCCCGTGGTGGTCAGAGCGGCGGAGACCGTGGAGGGCAGGGGCCGCCTCTACAACGCCCGCAGGGCCAGGCTCCAGGCGGCGGAGGCGCTGCGCGGCGGCGCGCTCGACCGGCTCGTCCCCAGGCTCGGGCTCGGCTCGGGCGCGGGGCCGAACGAGGTGGTCGCGGCGCTCGCCGTACGGACGGGGCAGGACCCCGGGTGGCTCGGAGCGGCCCTGTACGGCCCGCCGCCCGCCGGTGACGCGGAGCTCGTGGCCCTGGCTGGATACTTGGACGAGATCGAGAGGCTGGTTCGTGAACACTGAGGAGACCACCCGCGTGGCGGGGCGCGGCGACGACGCGCGCGAGGCGCTCGGCGCGCTGCGCGCCGAGGTGGCCAAGGCCGTGGTCGGCCAGGACGCGGTGGTGACGGGGCTGGTCATCGCGCTGCTGTGCAGGGGGCACGTGCTGCTGGAGGGCGTGCCGGGCGTCGCCAAGACGCTGATGGTGCGCACACTCGCGGCGGCGTTGTCGCTCGACTTCAAGCGCGTGCAGTTCACCCCCGACCTGATGCCGGGCGACGTGACGGGGTCGCTGATCTACGACGCGAAGACGGCCGAGTTCGAGTTCCGCGAGGGCCCGGTCTTCACCAATTTGCTGCTCGCCGACGAGATCAACCGCACGCCGCCGAAGACGCAGGCCTCGCTGCTGGAGGCGATGGAGGAGCGGCAGGTCAGCGTCGAGGGCGACGCACGGCACCTGCCCGACCCCTTCGTGGTGTGCGCGACGCAGAACCCCGTCGAGTACGAGGGCACATACCAGCTGCCCGAGGCGCAGCTCGACAGGTTCCTGCTGAAGCTGACCGTGCCGCTGCCGCCGCGCGACCAGGAGATCGCGGTGCTCGAACGGCACGCGCGCGGCTTCGACCCCCGCGACCTGAGCCAGGTCAAGCCGGTCGCCTCCGCCGACGACCTGGCGGCAGGGCGCGAGGCCGTGGCCGCCGTGCACGTGGCGCCCGAGGTGCTCGGCTACATCGTCGACCTGGCCAGGGCCACCAGGCAGTCGCCTTCGCTGCAGCTCGGCGTCTCGCCGCGTGGCGCGACCGCGCTCCTGGCGACCTCGCGGGCGTGGGCGTGGCTGTCCGGCCGTACGTATGTGACGCCTGACGACGTGAAGGCGCTGGCCAGGCCCGCGCTGCGGCACAGGATCCAGCTGCGGCCCGAGGCGGAGCTGGAGGGCGCGACCTCCGACGGCCTGCTCGACGGCATCCTGGCCGCCGTGCCGGTTCCCCGCTGATGGCGCTGACGGGACGCGCGGGGCTGGTCGCGGCGCTCTGCGTCGTGGTGGTCCTGCTCGCGCCGGGCCCCGGCTACGCGGTGGCGGCCTGCTGCCTGCTGCTGGCCGCGGCCGTCGTGGTGGACCTGCTGTTCGCGGGGTCCGTGCGGCCGCTCAGGTTCACCCGCTCGGGCGACACGACGGTACGGCTCGGCCAGACGGCCACGGTGTCGCTCGTCGTGGAGAACCCGGGGCCGCGCCGCGTGCGCGGCGTGCTGCGCGACGCGTGGCAGCCCTCGGCCGGACTCGCCGCCCGATCGGTCCCTCTCGACGTGCCCGCCGGCGAGAAGCGGCGGATCGACCTCGAGCTGACGCCCACCCGCCGCGGGGACCGCTCGTCCGTCGCGGTGACCGTCCGCGCGCTCGGCCCGCTGGGGCTGGCCGCGCGGCAGGGGAACCACAGCGTGCCGTGGACGCTCAGGGTGCTGCCCCCGTTCTTGTCGCGCAAGCACCTGCCGTCGCGGCTCGCGCGGTTGAGAGAGCTGGAGGGCAGCCATCCCGCGCTCGTCAGAGGGCAGGGCACGGAGTTCGACTCGCTGCGTGAGTACGTGGTCGGCGACGACGTGCGCTCCATCGACTGGCGGGCCACCGCCAGGCGCAACGACGTCGTGGTGCGCACCTGGCGCCCCGAACGCGACAGGCGCGTGCTGATCGTGCTCGACACGGGACGCACCTCGGCGGGCCGGCTCGGCTCGGGATGGCCGCGGCTCGACTGGTCGATGGACGCGGCGCTGCTGCTGTCCGCCCTGGCCGCCAAGGCCGGCGACCAGGTCGACTTCCTCGCCTACGACAGGGCCGTCCGCGCGTGGGTGGCCGGCGCCTCGCGCACGGAGCTGCTGTCGGCGCTGGTGAACGTCATGGCGCCGATCGAGGCCTCGCTGGTGGAGTCCGACGCGCCGGGCATGGTCGCCTCGATCCTGGCCAGGGCCAGGCGGCGCGCGCTGGTGGTCGTGCTCACCGACCTCAACTCCGCCGCGCTCGACGAGGGCCTGATGCCGATGCTGCCGCAACTGTCGGCCAAGCACCTGGTGCTGGTCGCGGGCGTCTCCGACCCGCGCGTCGCCGAGATGGCCTCCGGCAGGGGTACGGCGGAGCTGGTCTACGACGCGGCGGCGGCCTCGCGCGCCATCGGCGAGCGCAAGCGCATCACCGCCCGGCTCAGGGGCCACGGCGTCGAGGTCGTGGACGCGCTGCCCGAGGACTTCGCCCCCGCCCTGGCCGACGCCTACCTGGCGCTGAAGGCGGCGGGGCGGCTCTAGTTCGTCGGGACCACGTCCGGCGCCCGCTCCAGGTCACCGGTCTCCCCTTGCCGCTCCGCCTTACGCCCGAAATAGCCGATATAGACGAGGAAAGCGACCAGGGCCAGCACGCCGATGCCCACGCGCGCCCACGTCGGCAGGCCCGAAGGCGTGACCAGCGCCTCGATCAGCCCCGAAACGAACAACACCACCACCAGCCCGACCGCCACGCTGATCACCGCCCTGCCCTGCTCTGCCAGCACGTCGATCCTGCGGCGCGGGCCAGGCGCGACGATCATCCAGCCGAGCCGCATGCCGACCGCCGAGGCCAGGAACACCGCGGTCAGCTCCAGCAGGCCGTGCGGCAGGATCAGGCCGAAGAAGACGTCGAGCTTGTCGCGCGAAGCCATCAGACCGCCGGAGATCGCCACGTTCGCGGCGTTCTGGAACAGGATCCACGGGATCGGCAGGCCGAGGAAGATGGCGAGCATGATGACCTGCATGGACACCCACGCATTGTTGATCCACACCCGGCTGGCGAACGAAGCCGCGGGGTTCTCCGAGTAGTAGTCGGCGAAGTCGTGCTCGACGAGCTGCTTGATCTCCTCGGGCGTTCCGACCGCGGCCTGCACGGCGGGGTCGCCCGCCACCCACGCGCCCATGACCCACGAGACGGCGAGGAACGCCAGCGTCGTGATCAGCCACCACCACCTGGCCCGGTAGGCGACCACGGGGAACGACACGGTGAAGAACCTGACGAACTCCCGCCACACGGGCACGTGCGCGCCCGTCACCGCCGAACGCGCCCTGGCCACCAGGGCCGACAGCCTTCCGACGAGCACCGCGTCCTGCGTGCCCGAGCGCACGATCGACAGGTGGGTCGACACCCGCTGGTAGAGCTCGACCAGCTCGTCCACCTCCGCGCCCGTCAACGACTTGCGCCGCCGTACCAGGTGCTCCAGGCGGTCCCACGCGGGGCGGTGCGCGGCGACGAAGGCGTCAATGTCCACCGGGACATTCTGGCACTAGGCTCCCCTTATGTCCGAGGTGGTAACCGGCGACGCGGTCGTCGTGGAGGTCAGGGTGGCGCAGCCGCCCATCAGGGCCGTGGCACTCGTGATCGACATGATCGTGCAGATCGTGTTGATGATCGGGGCCGTGATGCTGATCTTCACCGCGTCCATCGTGTCCGACCCCGCCCTCGCCGCCGCGGTGTCGATCCTCATCAGCGTGCTGGTGCTGGTCGGATACCCGGTCATCTTCGAGACGGCGACGCGGGGACGCAGCCTCGGCAAACTCGTGTTCGGGCTGCGGGTGGTCAGCGACGACGGCGGTCCGGAGCGGTTCCGGCAGGCGCTGTTCAGGGGGCTGGCGGGGGTACTGGAGTTCTGGATGTTCTTCGGGGCGCCCGCGCTCATCGCCTCCCTGGTCTCGCAGCGGGGCAAACGCCTCGGCGACGCGTTCGCGGGGACGATCGTGATCTCCGAGCGAGGGCCGAGCGGGACGTCGCAGCCGGTCATGATGCCGCCCGCGCTGGAAGGGTGGGCGCGGACGCTGGAACTCTCGCAGCTGCCCGGGGAGGTGGCGGGGGCGGCCCGGCAGTACCTCACGCGGTGGCACGACCTGTCGCCCGCTGTGCAGCACGAGATGGGGGTGCGGATCGCCACCCAGGTGGCCTCCTATGTCACGCCTCCGCCGCCGCCAGGGACGCCTCCGCACGCCTACCTGAGCGCGGTGCTGGCGGAACGGCGGCGGCGGGACCAGGCGCGGCTGGGTTATCCACAGGGCGCTCCCGCGGCTGGTGGTCATCCACAGGCGGGGCCACAACCGCGGCCTGTGCCGTACGGCGGGCCGTACTCTCATCCGCATGCCCCGGCCGCCCCACCCCCACCTCCCGCCCCTGCCGCCTGGCCCGCCCCCGGCCCCACTCCAGGACCGGCGTCTGGCCCCACACCCGGGTACACGCCCGGTTACGCGCCCGGCCCCACGCCCGGATACACGCCCGGGCCCGCGCAGCCTGCCCCCACCCCGCCTGCTCCCCCGTCACCCGACCCCACGTCGCCTGGCGTCACCCCCGGCGGCTTCGCCCCACCCCAGTAGCCAGCTCACCCACTCCCGGCACCCGGCATTACGGGCCCCCTGGACCGGCCAGCCTGCTCCCAGCACCCCAGCACCCAGCACCAGAGAGCGCGGTGGATTCCCGGGTTCCGTTGGTGTGCTCGACTAGCGAGTTCCGTTGATGGGTTTGGTCGGCGGGATCCGGTTGGCGGGTTCGGTTGGCGTGGTCCGGTGGCGGGCCGATTGGAGAGGTCCCGGTGGCGGGTTCGGTTGGCGTGGTCCCGGTAGGGGCCGGTTGGAGGGGTCCGGTCGACGTCGGCGCGCCGTCCCGTGAGACGACGCGCCGCAAGGGTCAGAACGGCAGCTGGGTCTGCGTGTTCAGCGCCTTCAGCCGCACCTTGGCCGCCGCATCGGTCCGCTTGTCAGAGATCCGCAGCACATCGAACCCCAGCTGAATGTCACTGCTGTAGACGAACCCGTTGTAGTAGTACGCCGACCACGACCCGCCCGCACGGCGCGGCTTCAACGCGCCGCGGTCGAAGTACCCGATCTCCTTCGGCGCGGCCGAGTCGGTGAAGTCCCAGATCGAGACGCCGCCCTGGTACCACGCCTGCACCATGATGTCCTTGCCCTTGACCGGGATCAACGAGCCGTTGTGCGCGACGCAGTTCTCCGACGCCTCCTGGTGACGGGGGATCTTGAAGTACGCCTGATGAGTCAGCTGCCCGTCCACGATGTCGAAGATCGCGTTCGCTCCACGCTGCCCACCGACCCGCGCGTTGCAGGTGGCCGACATGCCACCGCCGAGCTCGTCGGTGAAGACCACCTTGGTCCCCGTGTTGTTGAAGGTCGCCGAGTGCCAGAAAGCGAAGTTCTCGTCGGTTACGGTCGCCGTCACCTTGGGGTGTTCGCGGTTGGAGATGTCCATGAGCACGCCGTCCCCCATGCAGGCGCCGGCGGCCAGGTCCTTGGAGGGGAAGACGGTGATGTCATGGCATCCGCTGGTGGACAGCAGCAGGCCGTTCTGCTGCTCGTTGCCGCCGTCGGGGAAGAGGACGGGCGTGGAGACGACCTTCGCGTCCGTCGGCTTGTCCAGCGGCACCTTGACGATCGAGATCTTGTCGTGCGGCGGCTTGCACTCGGCGTAGATGTCGGCCGGCATGTACGACGAGACGTACAGGTAGACCGACTTACCCGACTTGCCGGGCACCAGCGTGTGCGTGTGCGAACCGCAGGCCGTCTCGACCGCCTTGATGTACTTCGGCCTGGCCTTGTCGCTGATGTCGAAGATCCTGATGCCTTCCCACGACGCCTTGCTCGTGGGCACGCCGTAGTCGCTCTTGCAGGAGTCGCTGTCGCGCGGGTCGTCCACCGACAGGAAGAGGAGGTCGCCCTGCACCGAGACGTCGTTCTGCGCGCCGGCGCAGCTCACGCGGCTGACGACCTTCGGCTTCACCGGGTCCTTGATGTCATAGATCGTGAACCCGTTGTAGTTGCCCTGAAAGGCGTAGTTCCCCTGGAAGGCCAGATCGGAGTTGAACGCGTCAGCGCCCGCGAAAGAACCTGTCTTGGGCAGGTTCGCCACGTGCTTGACGTTGGGGCTCTTGGTGATCGTGCCAGCCGACTCCGCCTGCGCCGGCGCCGTGGCCGCCACCAGAGTCAGGGCCGCACCGGCCATCATGAGCAAGCGGCCGAATCTGGACGCCACCGGGACCTCCCGTCGAGACATAACGATCAGACCCGACCCACTATGTCATCACAAATCACCCGGATCGCGACTCGATGCCGAGCCGATACACCTCGTCTAGGCGACTCTTCTGTAGGTCAGATCGAAGTCGTGCTCCCAGGCGGAGCCGTCGCGCGACAGCTCCCAGTAGGCGGTGATGGTGGCACCGTCGTCGCTGAGAACACCGGTGAAGCGCTGGTTGAAGCCCGGCGCCTCCCGCCAGATGCGCCAGGTGCCGCCGTCGAAGGTCATCCGGTAGACGCGGAAGACGCCGCGCCCGTCGGCGTAGAGCATGGACAGCTCTTCGGACGCGTCATCGAGACCCATGATCGAGGTGACGGGGAACGGCGAATTGGCGACCCACTCCGGCGGAGTGCCCTCCGTCACCTCCGCGTCCGAACGCTGAACGAGGAAAGCCCGATCCTCCATCCATTCGAACACCGTCCGCCCACCGGCGGCGTTCTGGTCGCCGATGGAGGCCCACACCTCCCACTCGCCTACCAAGGCGTCCAGGCGCTGAAGGGCGGGGTGAGGTTTCCGCATCGCTTGCTCCCTTCGTCCCCACCATTTGAGCAGCTATCGCCCGCCCGGTCCCGCCCTTCAACCCCAACCCCACCCCTCCCCGGCGACCGCCCACCAAGCCCGCGACGCGCCACCCCACCGCAGAACTCTGCACCTCGCACCCCAAACCGCTCCCCCATCCCCGGGCCACCGCCCACCATGCCTGGGACCGCCGTCCTTACGGCAGAACCTGGCACCTCGAACCCCGTTGCCCCCTCATACGGCTGGCGACACGACAAAGCCGCCAGGGACCGGCCCTGGCGGCTTTGGGGAAAGCGGGTTGTCGTTGAAGGAAAGGATGTGACCTAGTCGCCGTGACCGTGCTCGCGGTACGACATCTGCGTCTGGGCGTTCAGCGCGTCCATCTTGACGTGCCTGGCCTGGTTCGTGCGCGGGTCGTTGATCCGCAGCACGTCGAGCCCCAGGTTGAAGTCCGATCCGTAGATGTAGCCGTTGTAGTAGTACGCCGACCAGAACCCGCCGGACAGCGCGGGGGCGGTGTTGTCAGGCCCGCGCTCGAAGTACGCGATCTCCTGGGGCCGCGTCGAGTCGGTGAAGTCGACGATGGAGATGCCGCCCTGGTACCACGCCTGCACCATGATGTCGCGGCCCTTGACCGGGATCAGCGAGCCGTTGTGCGCGACGCAGTTCTCGGTGTCCGCCTGGTGGCGGGCGATCTTGAAGTAGCCGCGGAACTGCATTTGGCCGCCGACGATGTCGTAGTAGGCGTTGGCACCGCGGTTCGGGCCGATGGCCTCGTTGCAGGTGGCGCGGCTGCCGCCGCCGAGCTCGTCGGTGAAGATGACCTTGGTTCCGGCGTTGTTGAACGTCGCCGAATGCCAGAAGGCGAAGTTCACATCGTCGCGGACCGTCTGGGTGACGCGCGGGTGCTCGCGGTCGGAGATGTCCATCAGCACGCCCTCGCCCATGCAGGCGCCGGCGGCGACGTCCTTCTCCGGGTAGGCGGTGATGTCGTGGCAGCCGGTGGTGGCGGACTTGCCGTCGGGGTACGGCAGCGGCAGGCCGGGGTTGCCGCCGTCGGGGAACAGCACCGGGGTGTTGACGATCGCGGCGGCCGTCGGGTTGTCGAGCGGCACCTTGATGATCGAGATCAGGTCGTGCGGCGTCTGGCAGTCGGGGAAATCGGCCCGCGGGCCGTACGACGAGATGTAGATGTAGACGTTCTTGCGGGCGTCACGGCCCTTGCCCGGCACGAGGGTGTGGGTGTGGGAGCCGCAGTTCGTCTCGACGGACTTGATGTAGACCGGCTTGGTCTTGTCCTTGATGTCGAAGATGCGGATGCCCTCCCACGACTCCTTGACCGACGCGGGCTGGGCCGTGCTCTGGCAGGAGTCGTCGCTGCGGGAGGAGTCGACGGAGCCGAAGAGGAGGTTGCCGTACACGGAGACGTCCATCTGGCCGCCCGGACAGACGACGCTGCTGACCAGCGACGTCCGCTTCGGGCGCTTGATGTCGTAGATGGAGAAACCGGCGTAGTTGCCAACGTAGGCGTAGTCGCCTTGGAAGGCCATGTCAGTGTGGATGTCGGTCAGCGCGGCCGGCTTGGGCACGTTGGTGACGTGCTCCATGTTCGGGCTCATGACAATCTGGCCTGGTGCGGGGATGTCAGCGGCCTGGGCAGGCAGCGTGGTCAGCACCAAGGCGACCGCCGCTCCGATCAGGACGAGGGCTCTGCGGGGGGTGATCACTCAGCCGCCTCCGATAAGGGGAACATAAATGTAAAGAATCTTCACCCGTGTCCTGACAACCGGCTAGCGTCCAAAATGTCAAATGTTATTGCGGTTTGCCGTCTTTTTAATGATCACGGTTGTGGTCTACAGTTCGCTCTCTCGACAAGGGGAGGTCAGGTGCGCGCCGCGCTCATCGTCATCACAGGTACGGTGATCGCCCTGTCGGGCTGCAGCGGCGCCGGCCGTCCCGTCGCTGCCACGGACGGTTTCACGGCGCCGGTGATCGCGCCCGGCAAGCCGGGCGAGCCGGCCAGGACGCTGTCACCCGGCGAGGCGGCGACCGCCGTACCCTCCCCCACGGCCAACGCGGTGGACGTGACGTTCATGCAGGACATGATCATTCATCACCGTCAGGCGCTCGACATGGCGATCCTCGCTCCTGCCAGGGCCCAGTCGGAGAAGCTCAAGGGGCTCGCCTCACGGATCAAGGACGCGCAGGGGCCGGAGATCCAGTACATGACCACGTGGCTCCAGGATCAGGGCCAGAAGGTGCCCGACCACCACGCGGGACACGCGAACATGCCGGGCATGGCGACGCCCGAGCAGATGGAGGCGCTGAAGGCGGCGTCGGGGGCCGAGTTCGACAAGCTGTTCCTCGACCTGATGATCGCGCACCACATGGGGGCGATCACGATGTCGACGAAGGTGCTGGGCCAGGGCTCGCACCAGCGGATCACCGAACTGGCCACCGACATCGGCGTCGAGCAGACCGCGGAGATCCGCCGCATGCGCGAGATGCAGTCGACCCCCTGACCCCTCTCTGCCTGCCGTACGGCCCAGCCGGCCGGCTACCCGGAACCTGCGCGCGGGCCGCCGCGATCAGCGTGGAGCCCGTAATCCACCCCAGCCACGGAAAGCACCAACACCGGCTCAACAGCCCGCCCCTGGGTCGTCTCGGCTCCCGACCGCCCACGGCGACCCGATTCGGAGGGGTCAGCGAGAAGAGACCTACTCAGCCCCGATCTCTCCAGCGGACGGCACACGCAGGCAGGAGGGTGAAGTACGGAAGACGCCGCTGGTCCCAGGGCATACGACGCAGGCCGATCGCACGCGAGGCGAACGGCGAAGGCGGCCTGGGCTCATTACCCGGGCACCCGCGGCGGGCTTCCTCGGCGAGCATCGCGTGTGAAGGAGGGGCGGTGCGCGGGAGGCCCGTGCCCGGGGACAGCGCGGGGCCTCGCGAAAGCGGGACGGTCAGTCAGTGGAGGCCCGTGCTGGGAAGGGCGCGGGCCTCGCGGAAGCGGAACGGTCAGTGGCCGTGGCGTCTGTAGGTGGCTTGGGTCTGGACGTTGAGGCTGTCGAAGTGGACGCCGACGGCGGAGTTCACGCGCGGGTCCCTGACCTGGAAGACGTCAAAGCCTCGGGCGATCTCGCTGCCGAAGATGTAGCCGTTGTAGTAGTACGCCGACCAGAATCCGCCAAGCGTGAGCCTGGTGTCGTTGACCGGGCCGCGGTCGAAGAAGGCGATCTCCTCCGGGTGCGCCGAGTCGGTGAAGTCCCAGACCGAGAGCCCGCCCTGGTACCACGCCTGCACCATGATGTCGCGCCCCTTCACGGGGATCAGCGACCCGTTGTGGGCGACGCAGTTCTCGGTGTTCGCCTGGATCCTGGAGATCTTGTAATAGCTCCTGAAGACGAACTTCCTGTCGACGATGTCGAGGATGGCGTCGGCGCCCCTGGTCGGGCCCTCGGCAGCGGTGCAGCGGGCCTGCACGCCGCCGCCGAGCTCGTCGGTGAAGACGACCTTGGTGCCGGCGTTGTTGAAGGTCGCCGAGTGCCAGAACGCGAAGTTCGGGTCCCGGACGCTGTCGATGACCTGAGGATTCTCCCTGTCCGAGATGTCCATCAGCACGCCGTCGCCCATGCAGGCGCCCGCCGCGAGGTCCTTCTCGGCGTAGACGGTGATGTCGTGGCAGCCGGTGGTGTCGGCGAGGAGGTTGGGCTGCTGGGTGCGGTCGTTGCCACCGTCAGGGAAGATCACCGGCATGTTGACCACGGCGGCCTCGGTCGGGTCATCGACGGGGACCTTGACGATGGAGATGCGGTCGTGCGGCGGCTGGCAGTCGGGCAGGATGGGGGCGGGGAAGTAGGAGGAGACGTAGACGTAGAAGGCGTCACGCGACTTGCCCGGCACCAGCGTGTGCGTGTGCGAGCCGCAGTTGGTCTCGACGGACTTGATGTACTTCGGGTTGGCCCTGTCGCTGACGTCGAAGATCCGCAGGCCCTCCCACGAGCTCTTCTCGCTCGCCGGCTGCGGCGTGCTGGCGCAGGAGTCGTCCTTACGCGATTCGTCGACGGAGGTGACGAGAATGTCGCCGTAGATCGTGACGTCCATCTGGCCGCCTGGGCAGCTGACCGCGCTGACCAGGGTGGGGCGTTGGGGATCCTCGATGTCGTAGATCGAGAATCCGGTGTAACTACCCACATAGGCGTAGTCGCCCTGGAAGGCGACGTCGGTGTTGATCTGCACACCGGTGGGCAGGTCGAGGTGCGCTTCGTGCCGGATGTTGTCACTCTTGGTGACCTCATCGCCGGCCGAGGCGGGAACGGGGACCAGGGCGATCGCCACGACGATCCCCGCCACGAGGGCGGACAGACCACGCAATCTCACGGAGCCTCCAGAAACACAAGTGCCCTGGATTATCCACGTAGTCCAGAGATCAACAGACTGATTGCCCGGGAACCGTGACGCGAAAACGCGTCGTCAGGAGCCCGTCCGCCAGGAGTGGAGGTACTCCTCCTGGTCCAGTGTAAGCCGGTCGATCTCGATACCCGCCGCAGCCAGCTTCAGCCGCGCCACCTCGACGTCGATCTCCTCCGGCACGTCGTAGACGCCCGGCGCCAGCCGTACGCGCTCGGTCGTCAGCCAGGCGACGGCAAGGGCCTGGGCGGAGAAGGACATGTCCATGACAGCGGCGGGGTGGCCCTCGGCGGCGGTCAGGTTGACCAGGCGGCCCTCGGCCAGCAGCAGCAGGCGGCGGCCGTCGGCGAGGACGTACTCGTCGGTGTTGGGCCGGACCCCTGGGTTCAGCGCGACGGCGAGCCCTTGCAGCGCGCGCACGTCGATCTCGACGTCGAAATGCCCCGCGTTGGCGAGGATCGCGCCGTCCTTCATCATCGCCAGGTGTTCGGCCCTGATGACGTCGCGGTTGCCGGTGACGGTGATGAACAGGTCGCCGACCTGCACGGCGGCCTCCATCGGCCGGACCTCGTAGCCCTGGAGGGAGGCGTCGAGCGCCTTGACGGGGTCGATCTCGGTGACGATCACGCGGGCGCCGAGGCCCTTGGCCCGCTCGGCGACGCCTCGCCCGCAGTAGCCGAACCCGGCGACCACGACCGTGCGTCCGGCGAGCATGATGTTGGTGGCGCGCATGATGCCGTCGAGCGTGGACTGGCCGGTGCCGTACCTGTTGTCGAACATCCGCTTCGTCCGCGTGTCGTTGACCGCGACCACGGGGAACCTCAGCGCGCCCTCGGCGGCCATCTGCCGCAGCCTGATGATGCCGGTGGTGGTCTCCTCGCACCCCCCGCTCACGCCGTCGAGCAGGTCGGTGCGCTCGGTGTGGAGGATGTTGACCAGGTCGCAGCCGTCGTCGAGGACGATGTCGGGCGCCAGGTCGAGCGCCTGGTGGATGTGGCGGTAGTAGGTCGCCCTGTCGACGCCCGCGCGGGCGTGGACCGCGATGCCGTAGCCCTGGAGCGCCTCGGCGACGTCGTCCTGGGTGGAGAGCGGGTTGGAGGCGGCCAGCGCGATCTCGGCCCCACCGGCCTTGAGCGCGCCCATGAGGACGGCGGTCTCGGCGGTCACGTGCAGGCACGCGGCGATCCTGAGACCGTCGAACGGCCGCTCGCGCGCGAACCGCTCCCCGAGCGCGGTCAGCACGGGCATCCCCCTGCCCGCCCAAGCAATCCGCCGCTCTCCCACTGCAACTCCACTTTCTCGTACGGCAAGCCGCGTCAAGGCCACCGTGGTCACCGGTGACCGTCCGTCCATCACAGCACTCCAGCGGGACTCCGGCGCCCGCCGTAACGTCGTTCCGTCACACCGGATTCCCCGTTTCGCCACGACCGGCGGCTCTCCTCCGAGCGTGGCGCCGTGACGGCGGGGACCGGAGTCCCGCTGGGCCGCGGATATGGGAAGACGGCGGGAGCCCCGGTTCGGGCGCCCGCCGTCGGAAAACCGGTCAGTAGCGGTAGTGCTCCGGCTTGTACGGGCCCTCGACGTCGACGCCGATGTACTCCGCCTGCGCCTTGGTCAGCGTGGTGAGCTTCACGCCCAGCGCGTCGAGGTGGAGGCGGGCGACCTTCTCGTCCAGGTGCTTGGGCAGCGTGTAGACGCCGATCGGGTACTCCTCGGTCTTGGTGTAGAGCTCGATCTGGGCGATGACCTGGTTGGTGAAGGAGTTGGACATCACGAACGACGGGTGGCCGGTCGCGCAGCCCAGGTTCATCAGGCGGCCCTCGGCCAGCACGAGGATGGAGTGGCCGTCCTCGAAGATCCACTCGTCGACCTGCGGCTTGATGTTGTTCCTGACGATCCCGGGGGTCTTCGCCAGCCCGGCCATGTCGATCTCGTTGTCGAAGTGGCCGATGTTGGAGACGATCGCCTGGTGCTTCATCTTGGCCATGTGGGCGGCCGTGATGATGTCGAAGTTGCCGGTGGTGGTCACGAAGATGTCGGCGATGCCGACGACCTCGTCCAGCGTGGTGACCTGGAAGCCGTCCATGGCCGCCTGGAGCGCGCAGATCGGGTCGATCTCGGTGACGATGACGCGGGCGCCCTGGCCGCGCAGCGCGTCGGCGCAGCCCTTGCCGACGTCGCCGTAGCCGCAGACCACGGCCACCTTGCCGCCGATGAGGACGTCGGTGGCGCGGTTGAGGCCGTCGATGACGGAGTGGCGGCAGCCGTACTTGTTGTCGAACTTCGACTTGGTCACCGAGTCGTTGACGTTGATCGCCGGGAACAGCAGCGAGCCGCTCTTGAACATCTCGTAGAGGCGGTGGACACCGGTGGTGGTCTCCTCCGTCACGCCCTTGATCTGCTCAGCGATGTTCGTCCACTTCTTGTCCTCGCCGACCGTGCGGGTGAGCAGGTCGATGATGACGTGCCACTCCTCCGGGTCCTCCTCGGAGGCGGCGGGGACGGCGCCGGCCTTCTCGTACTCGGCGCCCTTGTGGACCAGCAGCGTGGCGTCGCCGCCGTCGTCGAGGATCATGTTCGGGCCCTCGCCGCCCGGCCAGGTGAGCGCCTGCTCGGTGCACCACCAGTACTCCTCCAGCGTCTCGCCCTTCCAGGCGAAGACGGGCACGCCCTGCGGGTTGTCGACCGTGCCGTTGGGGCCGACGGCGACCGCGGCGGCGGCGTGGTCCTGGGTGGAGAAGATGTTGCAGCTGACCCAGCGAACCTCGGCGCCGAGCGCGACGAGCGTCTCGATGAGGACGGCGGTCTGGATGGTCATGTGCAGCGAGCCCATGATCTTCGCGCCGCGGAGGGGCTGGGAGGCCGCGTACTCCTTACGAACCGCCATGAGGCCGGGCATCTCGTGCTCGGCGAGCCGGATCTCCTTGCGGCCGAAGTCGGCAAGTGAAAGGTCTGCGACCTTGAAGTCCATCTGATTTACCCCTCGATACACGAAGTTGTCGCCGTTGAGTTTAAGCGCGGGTTCTCCACGTCGCATCCCACGGGGGTCGAATCTTCCACAAGAATGTAAGGATGCGTATCACGGAGGCAGCGAGACGATTGGGCATGTCCCCTCGAATGCTCCGCTACAGGGAGGCACTGGGACTGTTGCCGCCGGTCAGGGAGCAGGGCGCCCATCGCAGGTTCACCGAGGAGGATCTGACGGCGGTGGCCCAGGCGGTGGAGCTGGAGAAACGGTTCGACGTCTCTCCTGCCGAGCTCGCCTTCGCGCTGCGGGCGATGGCCGAGCCCGCGGTGACGCAGGCCGTCAGGGATCTGGGCCTGCGGATCGGCCGCCTCCAGGCGCCCAGGAGAGCCCTGGACTTCGAGAAGGAGAAGGCGCTGCGGCTGCTGCAAACCAGGGGCGGCAACCGATCGTCCAATCGGGTATGAAGGTTCTCGTTCTCGCCACCGCGCTCGCGATGGCCCCCGCGCTCGCCCTGATGCCCGCGTCGGCGTCGGCGGCCTCCTCGGGGCCGACGGTGAAGGTCTACTTCTCCGCCGACTTCGACATCCCCGGCAAGGTCGTCGCCGTCACCAGGAAGGCCCCCGACAGCGGGGTGGCCACGTTCGCCGTCAAGCAGCTCATCAAGGGCCCGACCAAGGCCGAGCGCAAGCGCGGCCTGCACTCGGAGCTGGGCCCACAGATCAAGGGCAAGTCGAACTGCGGCGCCGACTTCAAGCTCTCGATCACGAAGGGCACCGCCACGCTGCGCTTCTGCCGCACGGTGCTGGGGCTCGGCATCGGCTCCGACGCGCGGGTCCTGCACACGATCGACAGGACGCTGCGCCAGTTCGGCACCGTCAAGAAGGTCATCACCCTCGACAAGGACGGCCGCTGCCTGTTCGACCAGACCGACGCGGGCACCTCCTGCATCACCGGGCACGAGTGACCCGCGCTTAGATCGCCAGGGGGAGGCCGCCGAGCGTGCTATCTGGCGGCGGCCTTGTCCAGGTCGGGTTCGAGGTAGATGACGCGGGCGATGGGGACGGCGGCGCGGATGCGCTGTTCGGCCTCGTCGATTCCGCGGGCGACCTCGGCGGCCGTGTCGTCGTGGTCGACGGCGATCTTCGCAGCGACGAGCAGTTCATCGGGGCCGAGGTGCAGCGTGCGCATGTGGATGACGCGGGCCACCTCGGGGGCGCTCTCGAGGGCGGCCCTGATCTGCGTCTCGACCTCGGGCGAGGCGCCCTCGCCGAGAAGCAGCGACTTGGTCTCGATCGCCAGGATGATCGCGATGACCGCCAGGAGCACGCCGATCATCAGGGTGCCGATGCCGTCCCAGATGCCGTCGCCCGTGACCACGGCCATGGTGACGCCGAACAGCGCGAAGATCAGGCCGAGCAGCGCGCCGAGGTCCTCCAGCAGCACCACGGGCAGCTCGGGCGACTTGGAACGGCGGACGAAGGCCACCCAGCCCTGGCTGCCGCGATGCTCGTTCGACTCCTTGATGGCAGTCCTGAAGGAGAAGCTCTCCGCGATGATCGCGAAGATCAGCACGGCGAACGCCCACACGGGCGAGTCGATGGCCTCCCGCTCGCCGATCTTGTGGATGCCCTCGTAGATCGAGAACACCGCGCCGATCGTGAACAGCACGACCGCGACCACGAAGGCGTAGAAGTAGCGCTCCCTGCCGTAGCCGAACGGGTGCTCCTTGGTGCGGGACCGCTGCGCCCGCTTGCCGCCGATCAGCAGCAGCGCCTGGTTGCCCGAGTCGGCCACCGAGTGGATCGACTCGGCGAGCATGGAGGAGGAGCTGGTGAACAGGAACGCGACGAACTTGGCCACGGCGATCGCGAGATTCGCCCCCAATGCCGCAATGATCGCTTTGGTACCGCCACTCGCGCTCAACGCACTTCTCCGCTCATGCCACTGAAGTCCCGAATATGGGATCTTATTGGGAAATTCTCGCCTTTAGCTCTGTGATCGACGTCACCGGGGTCGGATCGACGCCGTACCCGAGGGCGAGATAGGCACTCGCGTAGTCGCCCAGCTCGATCAGCGTGGCCAGTCTTTCGAGCGGGTTTACGCCTTCCGCGATCAGCTCGCTGACCGGCACACCGCGGTCCGCGGCCATCCTGAGCAGCTCCTGCGGACGGTCGTCGGCCTCGCGCAGCACGACCAGCCGCAGCGTGCGCGAGGCGGTGTCGGCGAAGATGTCGCGCTCGGCCAGCGGACCGTCGAGCACCGCGAGCTGATTGTGCCCGGCCTCGGGGAGCTCGCCCCAGATCGCCGGATAATTGGCGTTCTCGTTGAGCTGGAGCGCCAGGCGGTGGGCCGCGACCGCGGTCAACGGCGAGGACCCCCACACCACGGGCACGCTCTCGGCCAGCTCCATGGCTAGCGCCTTGCCCGGGTTGACGAACGACTCGCTCGAAGGACGGCAGCGGTGCGCCATGTCCTCCAGCGCCCTGGCCACCCCCTCGAACAGCTCGGGGCCCTCCTCGGTGAGCCCCAGCGCGCCCGCCCCTGCCAGCAGAGGTACGGCCAGGCCCCACAGCTGCGCGCGCGAGGGGCCCTGCGCGGTCACCGGCACGAACAGCGCCGACGCCTGCGTGGCGATCGCCTGCAGCGGAGAGTCTGGAGCACCGACCGCCATCAGCGACGCGCCCCGCCGTACGGCCTCGGCCGCCATGGCGAGCGTCTCCGCGGTCTGGCCCGAGCTCGACACCGCCATGACCAGGTCGGTGGCGCCCACCCAGCCGGGCAGCCTGGTGGAGCGCACGGTGATGATCGGCAGCGGCGCGCCGTACCCGCAGATCGCCGCGAGGACGTCTCCCGCGAGCGCGGCCGCGCCCATGCCCGCCACCACGATCGCCCTCGGCCTGCCGTCGCGGGCCAGGCGCGCGACGCCCGCCTCACTCGCGTTGCGGTGGGCGGTGCGCACCTGGGCGGCCGCCGCGGCGATCGCGGGCAGCATCGCCCCTTGATCCACCTCGGCGAGCCGGGCCTGATCGTCGAGCCGCTCGGGCTCCCAGGTCACGGCTTCCTTGCCTCGTCCACGAGCAGGACGGGGATGTCGTCCCTGACCGGGTAGACGAGGCCGCAGCCGGTGCAGGCCAGCTCGTCCGCGCCGTTGACAGCGTCGTCCTGCGCGCGCAGCGGTGACTTGCACGCCGGGCAGGCCAGGATCTCCAGCAGCCAGTCGTCGATCTTCACTCTTCAGCTCCTTACAACGGCGAGGACTTCGTCCCTGATCGCCGCCATCTGGCTCGTGTCGGCCGCCTCGGCATTCAGCCTGAGCAGCGGCTCGGTGTTGGACGGACGCAGATTGAACCACCAGCCGGACCCCGTCACGGTCAGGCCGTCGAGCTCGTCGAACTCGCCGCGCCCCGCGAACCGCTCCCGCACCCGCCGGAGGGCGGCCTGCTGGTCCGCGACCGTGCTGTTGATCTCGCCGCTGGCACTGTATCGGGCGAACGGCCCCAGCACCTGCGACAACGGCCGATCCTGCTCACCCAGCGCGGCCAGCACGTGGAGCGCGGCGAGCATGCCGGAGTCGGCGTACCAGAAGTCACGGAAGTAGTAGTGGGCCGAGTGCTCCCCGCCGAAGACCGCGCCCGTGCGGGCCATCTCGGCCTTGATGAAGGAGTGGCCCACTCTCGTGCGGACCGGCACGCCGCCGTGCTCGGCGATGATCTCGGGAACCCCGCGTGAGGTGATCAGGTTGTGGATGACGGTCGAGCCCGGGTGCTTGGCCAACTCGCGGGCCGCGACCAGGCCGGTGATCGTGGACGGCGAGACCGACTCGCCGCGCTCGTCGATCACCCAGCACCTGTCGGCGTCGCCGTCGAAGGCGAGCCCCAGGTCGGCGCCGGTCTCGAGCACGGCCCGCTGCAGGTCGCGCAGGTTGTCCGGCTCGATCGGGTTGGCCTCGTGGTTGGGAAAGGTGCCGTCGAGCTCGAAGTAGAGCGGCGTCACCTCGATCGGCAGCCCCTCGAAGACGGCGGGCACGGTGTGGCCGCCCATCGCGTTGCCGGCGTCGACGACCACCTTGAGCGGCCTGATGCCCGACAGGTCGACGAGCGAGCGCAGGTGCTCGCCGTACCCGCTGAGCAGGTCCTTCTCGATCCTGCTGCCGGACTTCCCCGCCGGGACGCCGGCGGCCAGGTAGGCGGCGGCCCTGTCGCGGATCTCGGTGAGCCCCGTGTCGGTGCCGACGGGCACCGCCTCCGCGTGGCACATCTTCATGCCGTTGTAGCGGGCGGGATTGTGGCTGGCGGTGAACATCACGCCCGGCAGGCCGAGGCTGCCGCTGGCGTAGTAGAGCAGGTCGGTGGAGCCGAGCCCGGCGTCGATCACGTCCGCGCCCCTGGCGGTGGCGCCGCGGATGAAGGCGTCGGCCAGCGCGCGCGAGGAGACCCGCATGTCATGGGCGAGTACGGCCTGCGTCGCGCCGAGCACGTCGACGAACGCCGCCCCGACCGCCTCCGCGCTCTCCTCGTCGAGCTCCTCGGGCACCACGCCGCGCACGTCGTACGCCTTGAAGATCTTGGAGAGATCGCCCACTCGTCCGCCCCTTGGTCGCCTGCTTACTGGGACGAGCCTACTAGCGGTCCCGGTGGGGTTGGGCGGAGCGCAGAACACGCAGGTGACCGCGGCGGCCGACTTCGACACCCTGCCCGACGGGCTCGGTGCCGCCGGACGGCGCGGGCCTGGCGGCCTCACGAACGGCGTTGGCCAGCGCCTCGAGGTCGTCGGTGCTGGGGCTGCCACCGTCCGTCGGCAGGCGCACGACCTCCCACCCTCGGGGGGCGGTCAGCCGTTCGGCGTGTTCGGCGCACAGGTCATAGCAATGCGGCTCCGCGTACGTCGCCAAGGGGCCGAGAACAGCGGTCGAGTCGGCGTATACGTACGTGAGCGTGAAAACGGCAGGCTGACTGCAAGCAGTGCGGGAACAGCGGCGGACGGGGCTCACGGAGGGACCGTATCTGCTATGCGTGCGAGGCGCCACTACCTGAGCGCTCTTAACGAGCGTGTCGCCACAATTCGGACACCTGTCCCACTGTTTCCACCGAGCTGTACCAATGTTGGCCCTGATTAGGTGCGCCCGAAAGCTTAAGCTGGGGTGGTGACACCGACGCGCGGCCCACGACGGCGCGACCGCCACGGGCGTGGCCTTCGCGGTCCGCTCGCCCCCTCGTACGTTCCACTCGCCCGCTCGCGCAGCGAGCGCTTCGACGACCTCGTCCTCGACGCGGTCGACCGGCTCAAACCGAAGTGGGGCAAGCAGCTCTCCGCCGTGGAGTTCGCGGTGGAGGAGGTGCCTCCGGTGAGCGAGCTCGGCGACGGGCCGGGGCGGATGGGGTCGGACCCGATCCCGTTCGGTCGGGCCGACTCGGCGACCGGGGGCGAGCCCGCTTCGGTGGTGATCTACCGTCGGCCGCTGGAGGCCCGCGCCAGGGACCGCGACATGCTGGGGGCGCTGGTGCACGACACGGTGGTGGAGCAGGTGGCCTCGCTGCTCGGGGTGTCCCCCGAGACCGTGGACCCCGGCTACGACGAGCGCTGACCTTTCGGGAGCTCGCCCGCCGAAATGTCCCGAAGGGCGGGGGATGGCCGGTTACGGGAGGATGATGGCGGGGTCGGCGGTGAAGGTCGGGAGCATCGTCCACGTTCGTCCAGGTGACAGCGTTCGCAAAGTGATCAGCTCTCCGCCCTTCATCCGCTCCCGCGTCACGCGCCCGCCGTACACCTCCCCCGAGACCGGCGTCACCACCACCTCGCCGGACACCTTCACCACCTTGGTCCGCGCCGCCGGCACGTCCACCGTCATGGTCTCCCGCGCGGTCCGCACCAGCACCCGCCCGGCCCCGCCCACCGCGCTCAGCACCAGCGACGACCCCTTGCGGTTGTCGGCCACCGCGCTGCCCAGGTCCAGCGCGGGCGTGCCCGCCGTGAACGCCACGTCCGCCGCCGTCGACACCGCCATCCCCGCCACCACGGGCACGTCCGAGGTCAGCACCAGCGCCGAGGCGTGCCCGTCCAGCCCCTTGGTCAGGTCCGCGACGGCGACGCTCCCGGTCAGCACGTCGACCGTTTCACGCCCCTTCATCGCATAACTGCCGTCCGTGCTCACCGCCCGCACCTGCACCCGCGCGTCCACCGTCCCCGGAGCCGCCACCAAGAGCTGACGCCTGCCCTCCCCGGACGGGATTCCAGGCACGACGACCCTGGTCGCAGGCGGCGAGGCCGCAGGCAGCCAGTCGACGCCACCACCGTCCATCTCCGCCCGCGCGGCGACCGCGAGTCTGCCGCTGATCGTCGTCACCTCGATCGCCGCCACGGTCGCGGAAGGAGCGATCGTCTTGAGGTCGAGGGTGAGGTGAGCACCGGGCTTGATCGTGATGCCATGCCCTGCGTCACCGATCACGGGCCCCTCGGCCGAGTACACGTTCACGTCGGCCAGCGCGGGCGCCGCGTCGGCGTTGGCCAGGTGGAGCTCCACTTTGGCGGTCGAGGGTCCAGGGCCGACGAGCCAGGTGCTGCCGCCAGGCTCGGTGCACCGCACGCCGGCGAGGCCGCGCGAACGGCCCTTGGTTACGCGGGTGCCGAGCGAGGCCTCCAGCCCGCTCGCCCTGGCCCCCGTTCCCTTCACCACGACCGGTTCGTCGCCTTTGATCGCCGATCGCCACGACGGCTCGGTCACTACCTTGTCGCCGACCGTCACCTTCCCCGCCCCAGGCGCGCTGAGCACGGCGACCTCAGCGCCGCGGGGGGCGGGGCAGACAGCCATGACCGACTCCACGGCCACCTTCCGCGGCGCCTTGGCGGGCGGCGGCGTGGGAGCGGGCCTGGTGAGGAAGGCGACGCCGTACAGCGCGCCGAGCGCGACCAGGACCAGCAGCATCAGGCCGAACCTGTTCTCCACGAACCCCTTCATCACGCCACCGCCACGACGAGCGGGTCGGCCGTGCGGGCACCGGGCGCGGCCAGCACGAGCACCAGCAGCGTGAGGACGGCCTGCGCCCACAGCATCGGCGCGTGCAAGGGGTCCTCGGCGGGCGGCTTCACCTGCGCGGGCGGTTCGACCAGCCGCCAGAGCCCTTCCTTCTCGCCCAGGCTCAGGTGGACGAGCTGCGGCTGGGAGTCGAGCGCCTTGGTGATCTCCGCCGTGGGCAGGGAGACGGCGACGTAGGCGATGCCGAGCCCAGCCAGCGTGGTCGCGTCGGCGTCGCCACGCCCCGCGACCAGCCCGGCCGCCGCCCGCGCCACCTGGTCGCGGGCCGCCTGCGGCACCGGCAGCTCGGCTTCTCCCAGCAGGGGTGTACGGCGATGCAGCACCGTGAACTCGTCGCCGCGCAGCAGCAGCGTGCGCCGGCCCTGAACCGATCCAGCCCCCGCGATGGCGGGCAAGGGGTCGGGCGTCGAGCCGCTGAGCGGGCCGCGCGTGCCGTACCCGATCCAGTGGGCGGCGCCCAGCACCGGCGTGCTGAAGGCGACGGCGACCACGCCCACGGCGCAGAGCCTGCGCAGCCCGCCCGCGGCACGCAGCTCGGCCAGGCGGTGCGCGGTCAGCGCGACCAGGACGAGCAACCCCGTGGCGGCGAACGCGAGCGGGATGCCCGGCCATGCCCTCGCCGCCGCGCCACCCGCCGCGGGGGTCACCGTGATGCGGCTGACCAGGATCGCGACGAGCACGCCGTACACGGCGATGCCCCAGCCGATCGCGACGATCATGCGCTGGCGGCGGAACAGCAGCGCCGCGAGCGCGGTCACGATCAGGCCCGCGGTGATCCAGAACGGAGGCAGCCCTGGCCCGCCGGGGCTGAAGGTCAGGAAGGCGTGCGGCGGCAGCGCGGGATCGATGAGCGCCGGCCGGTGCAGGCCCGCTTCCAGCAGGAGTTGGCCCGGGTGGTCGGCGAAGCCGCGCAGCCATGGATAGAGCAGCACCGGCGGAACGACCAGCGCCGTGGCCAACTGCCGTACCCGGCCGAAAGCGATCATGGCGAGCACGCCGAGGACGGCCAGCAGCACGTAGACCAGCGGCGCGAACGCCGTGCCGACCGCCAGCAGCAGGCCGAGGCCCCAGCTCGCGCGGCGTGCCCGCCTGGGCTCGGCGGACAGCAGCTGGACGCCGAGCCCCGCGTAGACGGGCAGCAGCACGAAGACGACGGCCGTGCCGAGCCGCCCCGCCGCGACCGCGCCGGTGGCGACGGGCAGCAGCGCGTAGCTCGCGGCCAGCCAGATCCGCGCGGACACAGCCGGGATCATCTTCCTGGTGGCCAGGTAGGCGGAGGCGCCCGCCAGCGGGACCGAGCCGAGCAGCAGCACCGCGACCGCCGGCCAGGTCGTGCCGAGGAAGAGCGTGGACAGGGCGGCGACGACCGCGACGTACGGCGGCGCCCACGCCGTCGAGCCGACCCCGGTGTCGTGGAAGCCCTCCAGGTAGAAGCGCCACAGGTCCGAGGCGTCGCCGACGACCGGCACCAGCGCCCCTCCGCCGAGCGAGGGACCGCCGAAGAGCGCGCCGAGCACCTGCCGCTCGGCGGCCAGCGCGACCACGGTGAGGGCGAGCGTGAGCAGCACGCCGGGGCGGCTGAAGAAGCGCCGGAGGAAGCCCGACTCGTCGACGATGACCTCGTCGTCCTCGCTGGGCGGCGCCACCACGGCGTGGTGGCGGCCCGCCGACTCCACGGGTCCCTCGCCCGCGAGGAAGCCCTGCACCAGGTCGGCCAGGCGGCGGTAGCCCGCGCCCGGCGGCGTCAGCAGCCGTTTGATCGCGGGATGGCCCTGCTTCCTGCCGTGCCTGCGATGGCGGCGCGCCCTGATCATGCGGCCCGGATGCAGCACCACCGACCCGACCGCCGCCACCTCGTCCCACGCGTTCGCCGGCTGCTTGGCCACGAGGAACAGCAGGACCCTGAACGTCGAGCCGGCCACGTTGCGCGCCAGCGTCCGCAGCATCGCGGCGAACGGCAGGTTCGCCATGACGACGAACATCGCGTTGCGCCGGTCCAGCCGCCTCGGGTGGTCGCCGCTCGCGGTGATCCGCCGTCGCCTGCGCGCCGCCGCCTCGGCGTGGTAGGCGACCGCGCGCCGTACGTTGACCACCCTGTGGCCCGCGTTCCGCACCCGCCAGCACAGGTCGAGGTCGTCACGGAAGAGCGCGAGCGCCTGGTCGAGGCCGCCGACCTCGTCCCAGACGTCGCGGCGGACCAGCATGCCCGCCGTCGAGACCGACAGCACGTCGCGGTCGCCGTCGTGCTGACCCTGGTCGTACTCGCGCGCTTCGAGCCCCGTGTCGCGCCTGCCCCTGCGGTCGACGGTGACGCCGACCTCCAGCAGCAGCTTGCGGTCCAGCCAGTCGCGCAGCTTGGGCCCGAGGACGGCGGCCGCGGGGTCGCGCTCGGCGGCCATCAGCAGGTGGCGCAGGGCGTGCGGGTCGGGGGCGCAGTCGTCGTGGATCAGCCAGATCCACTCTCCTGGCACGGCCTTCAGCTTGCCGAGCACCTCGGCGACCGCGGCGCCGAAGCCGGTCGAGCGGGACAGGCGCAGCACGTTCCCCTGACCGAGGGCGCGTTCGAGCAGGTCGGCCGAGCCGTCGCGGCTGCCGTTGTCGGCGCCGACGACCCTGTCCGCCGGACGGCTCTGCCGCAGGACCGCCTGCAGCGTCTCACCCAGCCAGCGGGCGCCGTCATGGGCCACGACGATCGCTGTGACGACAGGTGCGGACATCGGCGCGGCTCCAACCAGGGGGATGATCAGCGCCGGACACCATAACAGTCGAAAGGGTCACGCGGCAGACACCGAACGGCCGCGTGACCCTTGTTGATATCTAGTTAAACGGCCTGCTTCTTGATCCTTCGGCGTTCCCGCTCGGACAGCCCACCCCAGATGCCGAACCGCTCGTCGTGCTCGAGTGCGTATTCCAGGCACTCGGCCCGCACTTCGCAGGAACGGCACACCTTCTTGGCCTCTCTGGTGGAGCCACCCTTCTCCGGGAAGAACGCTTCCGGGTCAGTCTGAGCGCACAAAGCACGCTCCTGCCAGCCGAGTTCTTCAGCGTCAAGCTGATCCTGTGCGATGACCACCAACTCGGTCACTGCACACCTCCCTGCCGCCCGCCCGCAATGGAGCCCCCCATGGACGCCTCCTTACATACCCACCCTGGAGGCGTAACAACATGGCTGTAATTACACGCGCGTGCCGTAGGTGACGTCAAGCGGCATGCCGGTATCCGGGGAAAGACCACCTCGCCCCGGTGCGCTTGCCATGTGCTGTTCAGGACCGGGTGGAACCGGGATCCTGCCCTTGACGTGACTTTTCAACGCTGTCAGCGGTCGGAACCGTACCAGGGCAGGTCTTGACGCCCGCCCAGGGCCCACCTTCTCTCTATCCGGTGTTGGCCTATTTCTTACCTGCGCGGATCGTTCGGCGTGTAGATCGCCGTCGGGTCTATCGGGTCGTCACCAGGGCGGTACGCGCTCTGGTCGAACCTGATCGTCGACTCGGCGTGCGGCGCCTGCGACGGATAGGCGGCCGGCGGCGATGACTGCGGGTGGCCGAACGGGTCGTCGTACGGCTGCTGGTACGGCTGCGCGGGATCGAAGTGCAGCTGAGGGTGGGTGCCCGCGGTGGACTGCTGGTAGGTCTCCGCCTGCTGGTAGGCGTGCAGCATCTGCTGCGAGCGCGGGTCGACGGGCGGGTCGGGCTCGGTGTAGAGCGGCTGCTGCGGCTGGGCGTACTCCTGGCCCGAGTAACCGGTGAACGGGCTGCCGCCCTGCTGCTCGAAAGCGGGTGCCTGCTCGTAGTAGGGCTGCTGGGGCTCCGGCTGCTGCTGGTACGGCGCGGCGGGCGCGGTGTCGGCCGGCTGGTAGGGCTGCGGCTCGTAGACGTTGGGCGCGCTGTGCGTGGGGGTGTAGGCGTTGGGCAGGCTGTCGGCCGGCACGTAGGGCGCGGGCTGGTAGTCCTGCTGCTGCGCGTAGCCGTTGCTCGGCAGCGTCTCCGACGGTGTGTAACCGCTCGGCTCCTGCGGCGCGTAGGGGCTCGGCTCGGGCTGGTAGGACTGAGGCTCGGGCGCGTAGGAGGGCTGCGGCGTCTCCACGGGCGGCACGAAGGCGTTCTGCGGGGTGTCGTAGGCGCTCTGCGGCGTGTCGTAGGCGGACGGTGCCGCCTCCGCGGGCGCGTACGGGCTCTCGGCCTGGGCGTAGGCGCCCTGCGGGGCCTCCGCGGGCGGGGCATACAAATTCTGCGGAGGCTCGTTCTGAGGCGCGTAGGCGCCCTGCGGGGCCTCCGCGGGAGGCGCGTAGACGTTCTGCGGCTCGGGGTGCGGGGTGGGCGCGGGCGGCAGGGCGGGCAGCTCCGGCTTGGGCGGCTGGTAGGCCTCCTGCTGGGCCTGCTGCGGCGCGGCCTGGGCTGCGGCGGCCTGGTTGAAGGCCTGCTGGTCGTAGCCCTGCGGGCCGCCGTGGCTCGGCGGCTGCTGGCCGTAACCGGACGAGGCGGGCTGCTGGCCGTAACCGGACGAGGGGGTCTGCTGGCCGTAACCGGACGAGGGGGGCTGCTGGCCGTAGCCGGAGGAGGCGGGCTGCTGCGCGTAGCCGGGAGCGGGCTGGCCGTACTGCGGGGCCTGGCTCGGCGGCTGCTGGCCGTATTGCTGGGCGGCGGGCTGCTGCGCGGACGGGTGCTGGCCGTGGGCCTGCGCGCCGGGGGCCTCGCTGGGGGGCTGCTGGCCGTAGCCCTGCTGGCCGAAGCCTGAGTGCTGGGCGCCGGGCTGCTGGGTGAAGGCGGGCTGCTGGCCGAAGGCCGACTGCTGGCCGTACCCGCTGAAGACCTGGGCGGCCGGGCGCGCGGCGAACACCTGCGGCAGCAGATAGACCAGCCCGATCGCGGTGAGTCCCAGCGTGGGCACGCCGGTGAGCACGAAGGACAGCAGGCTCATGAAGCCCATGCCCGAGAAGAGCCCGAGGAGCAGCGAGATGGCGCCGAAGAACGCGCCGCCGGCGAGCGTGCCCGCCGCGCCGTACGCGATCGTCTTCGCCTTGGGTGTGGGATCACCCAGCTTGGTGACCAGCACCACGGCCCCGACGGCAAGCGCGGCCGCCACGGGACTCGTCAGATCGCCCTGGACCAGGCGTGCCCTGACCAGCAGAGAGGTCACTGCCCCCGACTCCGCGACCAGCAATTGCAGAAGCGCGACGAGGACGTTCCCCGCCGCGACGGCAAGCATGATCCAAGCAGCCGGCTCTCTCAGCCGGCTGACGTCTATTTTGCTCACTGTTAACCCCCAGCTGGTGGCTTCCCACCCGGGGTGAGTTTGCCACATAGCTGACTTTGGTGGCGGGAGACCCAGCAAGCTCATCCATCCCGATAGTCCCCGATCAGCCTCAATACTCCGAAATTTCGTGACACATGGACACGGAACGCTGCCTCGCCAGACAGGTCCGTGAGACCCGGATGCGAGACTGACGGCATGCGTATCGTGTCCCTAGCCGGCGGCATCGGCGGCGCCCGCTTCCTGCGCGGCCTGCGTGCCGCCGCCCCTGACGCCGAGATCACGGTCATCGGCAACACCGGCGACGACATCACCCTCTTCGGCCTGCGGGTCTGCCCTGACCTCGACACCGTGATGTACACGCTCGGCGGCGGCATCAACGAGGAGCAGGGCTGGGGGCGGGAGAAGGAGAGCCACGTCGTCAAGGAGGAGCTGGCCGCCTACGGCGTCGAACCGCAGTGGTTCGGGCTCGGCGACCGCGACTTCGCCACCCACATCGTCCGCTCCCAGATGCTGGAGGCCGGTTACCCGCTCTCCCAGGTCACCGAGGCCCTGTGCGCGCGGTGGCAGCCGGGGGTGCGGCTGCTGCCGATGAGCGACGACCGCTGCGAGACCCACGTCGTCATCACCGACGAGCAGGGCCGCCGCGCCGTCCACTTCCAGGAGTGGTGGGTACGGCTGCGCGCCTCCGTCCCCGCCGAGTCGATCGCGCTGATCGGCGCCGACACCGCCACGCCCGCTCCAGGGGTCCTCGACGCGATCGCCGAGGCCGACGTGGTGATCCTCCCGCCGTCCAACCCGGTGGTGAGCATCGGCACCATCCTGCAGATCCCCGGCATCCGCGACGCCCTGGTCGCCAAGACGGTCGTCGGCGTCTCCCCCATCATCGGCGGCGCTCCCGTCCGCGGCATGGCCGACGCCTGCCTGACGGCGATCGGCGTGGAGACCAGCGCGCAGGCCGTGCTGTCCCTCTACGGCGCCGACCTGATCGACGGCTGGCTCGTGGCCGAGGAGGACGCCTCCGTCGCCCTCGACGGCGTGCGCGTCGAGGGCCGCCCGCTGATCATGCACGACGCCGACGCCGCCGCGGACATCGCCCGCGCCGCCCTGTCCCTGGCTCAGGAGCTGTCCCGATGACGCGACCTCCCGTCACCCCCACATCGGACCGCGAGCCCACCGCGATCCAGGTCTTCGGCGTCCACGGCATCGGCGAGGTCCGTCCGGGCGACGACCTGGCCGCACTGCTGAAGGAGGAGGACCTGCGCGACGGCGACATCGTCGTCATCACCTCCAAGATCGTCAGCAAGGCCGAGGGCCGCGTCCGCCAGGGAAGCGACCGCACCGAGGCCATCGAGGAGGAGACCGACCGCGTGGTCGCCAGGCGCGGCGACACCGTCATCTCCCAGACCCGCCACGGCTTCGTCATGGCCGCGGCGGGCGTCGACGCCTCCAACACCGAGCCGGGCACCGTCCTGCTGTTGCCCGAGGACTCCGACGCCTCCGCCCGCCGTGTCAGGGCCGCCCTCGGCGGTCGCGTCGGCGTGATCATCTCCGACACGTTCGGCCGGCCGTGGCGCCACGGCCTCACCGACGTCGCCATCGGCGCTGCGGGGGTGCGTCCGCTCGAGGACTTCAGGGGTGGCACCGACACCCACGGCAACCCGCTCAACGCCACCGTCACCGCCCTGATCGACGAGATCGCCGCGGCCGCCGAGCTGGTCAAGGGCAAGCTGGCGGGCGTGCCCGTGGCGATCGTGCGCGGGCTGGCCCACCTGGTGACCGCCGACGACGGTCCTGGGGTGCGCCCGCTCATCCGTCCCGCCGACGAGGACCTGTTCCGCTACGGCTCGCGCGACGTCGTCTTCGCCCGCCGTACGATCAGGGAGTTCTCCTCCGCCCCCGTCGACCCCGAGGCGGTACGGCGAGCGGTGGCGGCGGGCATCGCGGCCCCCGCGCCGCACCACACGACGCCGTGGCGGTTCGTCCTGGTGGAGTCGGCCGAGACCCGGTCACGGCTGGTCGACGCGATGCGCGAGGCGTGGATCGCCGACCTGCGCGGCGACGGGTTCACCGAGCAGTCGATCACCAAGCGGATCAGGCGCGGCGACGTCCTGCGGAACGCCCCCTACCTCGCCGTGCCGTGCCTGGTGATGGACGGCTCCCACACCTACCGCGACGACAGGCGCAACGCCGCCGAGCGGGAGATGTTCGTGGTCGCGACGGGCGCGGGCGTGGAGAACTTCCTCGTCCAACTGGCGGTCGAGGGGCTCGGCTCGGCCTGGGTGTCGTCCACAATGTTCTGCCGCCCCGTGGTGCGAGAGGTGCTCGACCTGCCCGAGTCGTGGGATCCGATGGGTTGCGTCGCCATCGGGCACGCCGCCGCGCCGCCGCGCGACCGCGCCCCGCGCGACGCCGCCGACTTCTACGTCACCCGCTGACTCGCCGAATGTCCGCCGCCGCGCGACGGCGGACATTCCCCTCATCCCTGTACGGCCTCCGCCTCACCCGGCGGCACCACCCATTCGGTCGGCTGCTGTGTGATCTCGGCGATCGTCTCGAAGTCGCGATCGTAGTGCAGCACGGTCAGCTGGCAGGCTTCAGCGGTGACCGCTATGAGCAGGTCCGCGATGGACGGGCCCCGATGCTTCCCATTCTTCGCCAGCGACTCCTGGATCTCACACGCACGCCGCCAGCCCCTGTCGGGAATCGGCATCCACGGAAACCCGGCGTCGAGCTGGCTCTTGATCTGCATGTAATCGGCTGGACCACGGGCAGAGTAGAGCAGTTCGAGCTGGGTGGGGGCGCAGATCGACACCAGTCCCCGGGTGATCAGGGGCGCGAGCCGGGTCCTGACCGGGGCCAGGTGAAGCCGGGCCAAAGCACTCTTGTCACCGAGATAGGAGGTCACTTCCACATGGCCTCCTCGGTCGCCGGGTCCAGCAGGTCCGCAAAGGCGCCTGCCGCGGCGAGCTCGATGAACTGCTCCCTGGCCCGCTCCGCGATGACGTGCTGGAGGGCCGCGTCAACGGTGCTGCGGAGGCTGTCCGTGCCGAGGATGGCCTGAGCCTTCGCCGCCTTCGCCGCATCGATGTCAATCGTGGTCTTGGCCATTGAGACCTCCTTTCACCGTGATTGAGGATATCCATCCTACGCACCCTCATACGTCCAATGACGTGATTCTTAGATATCGGGCGAGCCGGTCAGACGACCGGCAGCGTGCGGCGGACGCTGCGGCAGACGCCGTCGCTGGCCGCCGAGGCCGCGAGGCGCTCCGCCGACGGCGTGCCGTACTCGGTGGTGCGCTGGCGCAGCGGCCGCCCCGTGGGGGCGACCATCTCGGCGATCTCGGTGATGGTCTTGTAGGAGCCGTTCTCCGAGCCCGCCATGCGGCTGATCGTCTCCTCCATCAGCGTGCCGCCGAGGTCGTTGACGCCGCCCGTCAGCACCTGCCTGCACAGGTCGTCGCGGAGCTTCACCCACGAGCACTGGATGTTGTCGATCGCGCCGTGCAGCAGGATCCGCGCCAGGGCGTGGACGGCGCGGTTCTCGCGGGCGGTCGGGCCCGGGCGGGCGATCCCCGCGAGGTAGATGGGCGAGCTGTGGTGCACGAACGGCAGCAGCACGAACTCGGAGAACCCGCCGGTCCGCTCCTGGATGCCGCGGATGAGCTTGATGTGCTGCACCCAGTGCAGGTGCGTGTCGACATGCCCGTACATCATGGTCGAGGTCGTCGGGATGCCCACGCGGTGCGCGGTGGTGATGACGTCGATCCACTCCTTGGTGGGCAGCTTCCCCTTGGTCAGCACCCAGCGCACGTCGTCGTCGAGGATCTCGGCCGCGGTGCCGGGCAGCGAGTCGACGCCCGCCTCCCTGGCGGCCGTCAGCCAGTCCTCGACGGACAGGTTCGTACGGCTGGCGCCGTTGATGACCTCCATCGGAGAGAAGGCGTGCACGTGCATGCCGGGCGTCCTGGCCTTCACCGCGCGGGCGATGTCGAAGTAGGCGGTGCCGGGCAGGTCGGGGTGGATGCCGCCCTGCATGCACACCTCGGTGGCACCGGCCTCCCAGCCTTCCTCGGCCCGGTCGGCGACCTGGTCGAGGGAGAGGGTGTAGGCGTCGGCGTCGGTCCTGCGCTGGGCGAACGCGCAGAACCTGCACCCGGTGTAGCAGACGTTGGTGAAGTTGATGTTGCGGTTGACGACATAGGTGACGTCGTCACCCACGGCCTCCCGCCTGAGGTGGTCGGCGAGGCGGGCGAGCTGCTCAAGGGCTTCGCCTTCGGCGCCGAGGAGGGCGACGGCCTGCGCGTCGGTCAGGCTCGCGGGGTTCCGTTCGGCCTGGCGGAGCGCCTCGGCGACGTCGCCCATGACCCCGAGCCCTGGGGCCTGCTTCGAGAGGTCGGCGGAGCCGGCGGGCGCCCCGTCGGGGAAGGCGGGCGCCTCCTGGGTGGAGCCGTCGGCCAGGAGCCCCGCGGCCACCGCGGGCGAGGGGAGGCGATCGCGGAGGGCCTCCCAGTCGCCGTAGACGTTGTCGAAGTCGTCGCGCCGGTCGTTCGTGCGCCCCGAGGTGTCCACCTCGACGTGCAGGTCGGTGCGTCCTGAGGCGACGAAGCCGCCGTCGGGCTCCTGCCACGGCCGCCCGACCAGCGGGGCGTCCTCCCTGGCCAGGCCGGTGGCGGGGTCCACCAACGCCGACACGTGCGCGAAGAGCCTGGGGTCGAGCCACGGCTCGCCCGCCAGCACGTACTCCGGGTAGATGGTCAGCCGCTCCCTCAGCTCGAACCCGGCCGCGGCCGTACGGGCGGCCAGCTCGTCGATGTTCGGCCAGGGACGCTCGGGGTTGACGTGGTCGGGAGTGAGCGGCGACACCCCGCCCCAGTCGTCGATCCCCGCCCTGATCATCAGCGCGTACTCGTCGTCCACCAGGTTCGGCGGCGCCTGGACGTGCGCCTTCGGGCCGAGCACCAGCCTGGTCACCGCGATCGTCGCGGCCAGCTCCTGCAGGGACGCGTCGGGCAGCCCGCGCATCGCGGTGTCCTGCTTGGCGCGGAAGTTCTGGACGATGACCTCCTGGATCCCGCCGTACTCCCTGGCCACCCGCCGCATCGCGAAGATCGACTCGGCTCTGTCCTCGATGGTCTCGCCGATGCCGATCAGGATGCCCGTGGTGAAGGGGACGTTCGAGCGGCCCGCGTCCTCCAGCACGCGCAGCCGTACCGCGGGGTCCTTGTCGGGAGAGCCGTGGTGCGGCGCGCCCTTCTCCTCGAACAGGCGGCGGGAGGTGGTCTCCAGCATCATGCCCATCGAGGGGGCGACCGGCTTGAGCCGCTGGAAGTCGCGCCAGGAGAGCACGCCGGGGTTGAGGTGGGGCAGCATGCCCGTCTCCTCCAGCACCCTGATCGCCATCGCCCGCACGTAGGAGAGCGTGTCGTCGTAGCCGTGGGCGTCCAGCCACGAGCGGGCCTGGTGCCAGCGGTCCTCCGGCCGGTCGCCGAGGGTGAACAGCGCCTCCTTGCACCCCATGGCCGCGCCCTGCCTGGCGATCTCCAGCACCTCGTCGGGGCTGAGGAAGGCGGCGGGGAGCTTGCCGGGCGCGGTGGCGAACGTGCAGTAGCCGCATCTGTCCCTGCACAACCTGGTCAGCGGGATGAACACCTTCTTGCTGTAGGTGATGACGCCGTTGCGGCCGTTGGCGTCACGCACCCGTGAGGAGTGCTCGAGAAGGGTGTCCAGGTGCTCGTCACGGGCCTGGAGCAGCACGGCGGCCTCGGTGGGATCGAGCGCCTTGCCGTCGCGGGCTCTGGCGAGCGCGCGACGGAGTGCGGAATCGCTGACTTGGCTCATACCCGCACATTAGTCGTTAAGCAAAGCTGAACGGTGGTCCGTAGAAAGTCTCGATAGACGTAAATACATGCACAGGCAGATAATTGGAGGAGAGCAAAGGAGCACGCAATGTCCTGGATCATCATCATCAGCCTGATCGCCGTCCTCGCCGTCGCCGGCCCGTTCTTCGGCACCGACTCGCGCGACAGCAGGGACTGGAGGAAGGCCCCTTTCAGAAGGAACGGTAGTCACGGGCGGACTGCCTAGGCCCCCGCGCGGGTGGCCGCAACCCAGTGAGCCCGACCAGCAGGCAGGCCCTGTGCCGATGCCCCCTGTACGGCTCCAGCAACCGCATCATCTCGGCGTCGTCGGCCTTTCGCCCCGTCAACGCCCAGCCCACGATCTTGGCGAGATGGAAGTCGCCGACGCTCACCGCGTCGGGATCACCCATACAGCGCTGCCGTACCTCCGCCGACGTCCACACTCCGATACCGGGCAACGCCCGCAGGAGCCGATCGAGCGAGGCGGAGTCGGCGGCCGCTTCGAGCTTGTCCGCGTGCCACGCCGCGGTCGCGATCGTCCGCGCGCGCACGGCCTCCGCCCCCGCCCTGTGCCAGTCCCACGCGGGGATCTGCCGCCACACCTCCGGCTCCGGCATCACCCGCATGCCGTCGGGCGCGGGCCCAGGCGCGGGCGTGCCGTACTTGCGCAGCAGCGAGCGCCACGCCCGCCACGCCTCACGTCCGACCACTTTCTGCTCGAGCACGGCAGGCACGAGCGCCTCGAACACCCGGCCCGTCCGCCCGATCCTGGGCACGCCGTAGCCCTGAAGCACCTCGTGACGCACCTCGAAGCCCGAGATGTCGTCGTCCGCGCCCAGCAGGGCGGGCAACGAGTCGAGCAGCCATCCGGCGCCTGGGCCCCAGGCCTGTCCACCCCGCCTCGTGACCCGCAGGGTGCCGGGGCCGTCCGGTGTGCGGCAGGTGCGCCAGATCGTGCCGTCGGCCGCCCGCCGCCACGTCGGGTCGTGACCGCCATGCTGGTGCGGCCCCAGGATCAGCCCAGGGTCCCCCCGCACCTCCAGCCGCCGCTCGAGCGCCCCCTCCGAAGGAAGCGCCGCCCTCTCGACAGGAAGGGTGGCCTGGCCCGGGTGCGCCGCCGTCCCGAGGGGTCGGGCTCCCGAGTCCTGGTCCTTCGCCGGAGGGCTGCCTTCCATGGCAGCAGGCTACGCGTCGCTGGAGAAGCGGACCGCGCACTCCGGCAGCACGACGCCAGGCCAGACCCGCGCCCCCGCCTGAAGCTCGTTGCCCGGCCCCACGGTGGCGCCGTCGCCGATCACCGAGTCGCGCACCACGGCGCCCTTCGAGATCCGCGCGCCGAGCCCGATGAGGGAGTCGACCACGATCGCCCCCTTCTCGATCACGCAGCCGTCGCCGAGCACGCTGCCGCTCACCGAGGCGCCCGCCTCGACCACGGCCCGCGCCCCGATCACCGAGCCGCCGGTGACCTTGGCCTCGTAGGACACGACCGCCCCGTCGAGCGTCAGCGACTCGCCGGTCGGCCCTGGCAGCGCGGGCGAGCCCAGCCTGCCGAGCACCAGGTCGCGCGAGCCCTGCACGAAGGCGGCGGGGGTGCCGACGTCGAGCCAGTAGCTGCTGTCGGCGTAGCCGAGCACCAGCGCGCCCGACTCGATCAGCCCGGGGAAGGTCTGCCGCTCCACCGACACGACCTCTCCTGGCGGGATCGAGTCGATCACCGAGCGGGTGAAGACGTAGCACCCGGCGTTGATGCGGTTGGTCACGGGATGCGGGGTCTTCTCGAGGAACGCGGTGACCCTGCCCTCGGCGTCGGTCGGCACGCAGCCGAACCGCGAAGGGTCGTCCACCTCGGTCAGGTGCAACGTCACCGCGGCGCCGCGGGCGACGTGCTGCCTGACCTGGTCGCCGACGTCGTGCCCCGACAGGATGTCGCCGTTGAGGACCAGCACGGGATCGCCGGGGCCCGCGGTCAGCGCCTGAGCCGCGTTTCGGATCGCTCCACCGGTGCCGAGCGGCGTCTCCTCGGTCATGTAGACCAGCTCGAGGCCCATCGAGGACCCGTCGCCGAAGACCGGCTCGAACATCGAGGCCTTGTAGGAGGTGGCGAACACGATCCGCCGTACTCCGAACGAGCGCGCCTGGGCGAGCTGGTGCGCCAGGAACGGAACCCCGGCGGTCGGCAGCAGCGGTTTCGGGGTGCCGATCGTCAGCGGGCGCAGGCGCGTGCCCTGGCCTCCGACCAGGAGTATCGCCTCGAGACCTGGCAAGGAGCTCTCCATCACCCCGTGAGGTTACCCAACTATTCGACCGCGCGTTGATAGGACAACAGATGTGCCTGGGCCGAGGCGTCCCAGCTGAATTCCTTCGCTCTGGCCAGGCCTGCCGCCGTCAGCTGCGCGCGCCGTTCGGCCGAGGCCAGCAGCTGCCCGAGCGCGTCGGCGATGCTGTCGGGATCGGGCTCGGTGTAGGCGACGGCGTCGCCGCCCACCTCGGGCAGCGAGGCGCGGTGCGTGGTGAGCACTGGCGCCCCGCAGGCCATCGCCTCCAGGACCGGCAGCCCGAACCCTTCGCCCACGGAGGGGAAGGCCACGACGAGCGCGCCTCCGAGGAAGCCCGGCAGGTCGGAATAGGACAGATAGCCGGGCCTGACCACCTTGACCGTCGCCGGCACCTCGCTGACGGCCGCGTCGACGTCGAACTCGTGGATGCCGCCGCCGAGCACCAGCGCGGGTGGGTCCTCCAGCCCTTCGACGGCTCTGGCGAAGCCTCTGATCAGGTTCGGCACGTTCTTGCGCGGCTCCAGCTCGCCGAGGAAGGCGACGTACGGCCGGCCGTGCAGCGCCAGCCGGTCGGCCACCCGCCTGGTCTCCACCTCGTTCGGCGCGTGGAAGATCGTGTGGTCGACGCCGTGGTAGGCGACGTCGATCCTGGTCGGGTCGGCGGCCAGCACCCTGATCAGCTCGTCCCTCGTCGCCTTCGACGGCACGATCACGCGCTTGGCGTGCCGTACGGCGGTGCGGGTGGCCGACCGGAAGAAGACGGAGGACTGCTGTTCAGGCTCGCTGAACCACGTGACGTCGTGCACGGTCACCACGGTCGGCAGGCCAGGCCGCAGCGGGATCGAGTAGTAGGGCGCGTGGATCACCTGCGCGCCCACCCGCTGGGCGATCAGCGGCACCCCGGTCTGCTCCCACGCCAGCCTGGCCGCCCGGTTGGTGATGGCGACAGGGCCCGGCACCACCCGCGCCGACGGCGCGATCCTGCCGTACCTGTCGGCGTCGGCTCGTTGACACACCACGCTCACGTCGGCGCCCGCTCGGTGGAGTCCACCGAGCAGCCCATCGACATACCTGTTCAGCGCGCCACGATCGGCCGGCACGGCGGCCGCGTCGATGAGCACTCGAGGTATCACGAAAGATCCCTCCCCTGAAGACCCTCGCCTGTCCCCAACCCTACGACCCCGTGGGAAGAATCACACGGAATTGCGGTCCACAGCGGCCTTCGCCGCGGCGCCCGCCACGGCGGCGCAGATCAGGTCACCCAGGATGATCACCATGCGGGAGCACAGCGCGAGTGCGATCGCCGAGCCGCGGTCGAGCACGGGCGACATCACCGCCACCATGGCCGCCTCCCGCACCCCCGCTCCCGCGGGCACGACGAAGGTCATGATGCCCAGGCACCAGGTCAGCGCGAACGCGCCGATGGAGAACAGCAGCCCGCCCGACGCGCCCATGTCGGAGGCCAGCAGGTGGAGGTGCACGCCGTAGGCGCACCAGCCGAGCACCGCCCACGCCAGCGCGGTCAGCATGCCCTTACGGGTGAGCGGCCGCTCGAGCGGCTCGCGCTTGAGCCTGCGCAACCCGAAGCCGATCAACGAGTTGATCACCTTGGGCTCCAGGAGCACGGCGAGCACGGGGATGAGCAGCAACGCCCAGCCGAAGCGGTCCCAGCCGAGCGTGACCATCGTGACCAGCAGCCCCGTGGCCAGCTGGATGGGCATCATCAGGAAGAACGCCGCCGCGCTGCGCGTGCGCGGCACGCCGAGGTCCTTGCCCATCTCCATCTGGGCGAGCATCGGCCAGACCGTGCCGGGGATGTACTTGCCGAGCTGACCGACGAAGAACACCTTCGCCGCGGGTCTGAGCCGCAGCGGGGAGCCCAGATCGGCCAGCAGGGTGCGCCACGTCAGCATGGCGGCCAGCAGGGCGGCGACCACCGAGACGAGCGAGCCCGCCAGCATCGGCCAGGTCAGTCTGGAGAACCCGGCGACGACGGCGTCCCACTGCGAGGCGACGACCCAGGTGCCGAACCCGAGCGCGACCAGCAGGAAGCCGAGGCGTACCGCCTTCTTCACAGGCGCTCCGGCGGCTGCGGGAGCGCGGCCCCCGCGGGGGTGCGCGGCCGCTTGGTCGCCACCCACAGGTAGGTGGGCACCAGCGGGAGCATCAGCTTGAGCACGGCCCGTGGAGTCCTGGCCAGCACGGTCCTGACGAGCTTGCCGAGCAGCCCGGGGAACAGCTCACCGCCGGCGAACGCCGTGGGCGAGGCCAGCACGGGGAAGGTGTAGTCCCAGACGTGGAAGGCGCGGGTCATCCGCCGCAGGCCTCGCCTGGTGCGGTAGCGCTCGTAGTAGTGGTCGGCCCTGCCGAAGGCGCGGACGTAGCGGTCGGCCAGCGCCGGCGGCAGGTAGGACAGGAACGGCAGCTTGTAGTGCGGCTCCATGATGCCGAGCTTGTTGCCGAGGCCCAGGTAGAGGACGCCGTCGTCGGACAGCACCCGGTGCATCTCGGCCACGACCGCGTCGGGGTCGACGACGTGCTCGTAGATGTGGTTGAAGACCAGCACGTCGATCGAGCCGTCAGGGAAGGGCAGCGCGGTGCCGTCGCCGCAGATGAACGCCACGCGCTTGCCGAACCTGTCGGCGGCCTTGCGCAGGCCGGGCACGTCGATGTCGATGCCCAGGGTGTGCTCGGCGCCCGCCCCGGCCAGCTCGTCGGCGATGAACCCGGCCGAGCAGCCGACGTCGCCGACGGTGAGCCCGTCGAGCGGCCCGTTGAAGTGCTCCAGCACCGCGATGATCTTCGCGGCCTTGCGCCGGCGTTTGGCCTCGTCGAGCATCGCCGACTGGAACTCGGAGTACGCCAGCTGCTTTTCCCTCACCACACCCGCATCCTCTCAGGCCCTGAGCAGTGCGTCGGTGTAGTCGCTCCAGTAGGGCTCGGGATCGACGGCCCGCACGCCCGCGCGCAACCGCTCGGGATCCTCGTAGAAGCGCTCGATCGCCTTGCGCAACGCCTCGACGTCACCCGGCTCGACCAGCAGCCCGTCGACGCCGTCGCGGACGTGGTCGGCCAGCGCGCCCACCCGCGTCGCGATCACCGGCACCCCGTGCTCGTGGCCCAGCCAGACGTTCTGGCTGGCCGTGGCGCTCCTGTACGGCAGGACGAGCGCGTCGGCCCCGGCGAACAGCGCCGGCACGTCGGCGGCGGCGACGTAGCCGGGCCTGAGCTCGACCCTGTCGCCGATGCCCAGCTCGGCGATCAGCTCCTTGGTCTGCTCGATCCCGCCCCAGAACTCTCCGGCCACGGTCAGCGAGACACCCTCGGGCAGCGCCCTGAGCAGCAGGTCGAGCCCCTTGTAGGGGCGGACGATGCCGAAGAACAGCAGCCTGTTGCCGATGCCCTCGCCCCTGGCCTCGCTCTTGGCGGGCAGGTGCGGGGGCAGCGCCACCGTGCTGACCGGCTTGCCCGTCAGCGTCCTCGCCAGACCGGCCTGCTGCTCGGAATGGGTCAGCACAGCGTCGACCCGCTTCAGCAGCGCCCTCATCAGCGGCTCGTCCCAAGGCTTGCGCTCGTGCGGCAGCACGTTGTGGCAGAGCGCCACCACCCTGACCTTGCGGGCGATGCCGTACAGGATGCCGAGGTAAGGGGGCACCTGCACCGGGCTGAGCACGGCCAGGATCACCAGGTCGGCGCTCCTGAACCGGCGCCCGGCCGCCACCCAGCCGTCGGGCCTGCGCCAGTCGAGCTTCCTGCGCGTCTTCGGGTACGGCTCGCCCTCGGGAACGTCGATCGTCTGCTGTCCCGGGTAGAGGAAGGACGGGTACTGCGCCTTCCACGACTCGATCACCACGTCGTGGCCCATGGCCGCGAGCCGGTGCGCCAGCTCGGTGGTGTGCTGCGCGCCGCCTCCCTTGTAGGGGTGGGTCGGGCCGACGATCGCGATCCTCATTCGCCGCGCGACCTCACGATCAGGTCGGCCAGCAGCGCCACCGAACCGATCAGCATGCCGGACAGGAAGATCACGATGGTGTTGCTGGTGAGGTAGAAGCCGTAGCGGGCCACGTCGAAGACACCCTTGGCCAGGCCGATGACCACCAGCCACAGCGCGGGCGGCATGAGCACCTTGAGCGGGTTGAAGTACATCACCATCCGCAGCACCTGCAGGATGTAGCGGTAGGCGTCGCTGATGAAGCTGAACTTGGACTTGCCTGCCCGCTTGGCGTAGTCGATCGGCAGGTAGTAGACGTCGTGCTGGTTCGACAGGAACGACAGCGTGATCGTCGTGACGCACGAGAAGCCGGGGGGCAGCAGCCTGAGGTACGGCTTGGCCACCGACTTGCGGAACGCGCGCAACCCCGAGTTGAGGTCCGGGATCTTCTGCCCCGCGAGCTTCTCGGCGATCTTGCGGATCACCCACTTGGCGGGCACCCGCAGCAGCTTGTGCGAGCCCTCCTCCGTGGTCCTCGCGCCCACGACCTGGTCGACCGTCTGGTCCTTCTCCAGGATCTGGACCAGCTCGGGGATCCGCTCGTTCGGGTAGGTCATGTCGGCGTCGGTCCACACGACGATCTCGCCGCGCGCCTCCTGGGTGCCGATCCTGCGGACCGTGCCCGAGCCCCCGTTGCGGTGGAAGGCGCGGATGCGCATGTGCGGGAACCGCGGGGCCGCCTCGTGCAGCCTGGCGAGCGTCGCGTCCGTCGAGCAGTCGTCGACCGTGACGAGCTCGTAGGTGTAGCCGCTCGAGTCCATCGCCTTGGTGATGCGTTCGACCTCGTCGATGACGTGGTCCTGCTCGTTGTAGCAGGGCAGGACGATCGTGACGTACGGCGTAGCTTCCACAGCGGATCCAGTCTCGGGGGGCTCAAGCGTGCTCACGTGGGACGAGGTTACCGTCAGATGGAATGTGATCGTGGCTGAGCGGACATCCTGCCCTGCCTCTCCGGGCTTACACCGGCAGCGTCATCCACACGTCCACCTGCAGGCGCCACGTGCCGTTCGGCGGCTCGACGAGGGAGCGCTCGTCCTGGCGCGTGTTGAGGTCGATCACCTGTAGCGGCGCGCCGTAGGGGGTGAGCTGGCCGGCCTCCGCGGCCAGCAGCACAGGCGTGCGGCCCACGGCGCGGATCCGGTCGACGAGGCGGCGGACGTCGCCCGCCGCGGCCACGTCGCCCGCCGTCCTGCGCACCTGTGCCGTGGGAACGCCGCAGGTGCCGCGCACGACCTGGGTGAAGCGCTCGCCGGTGACGCGCTCGACGATCAGCACGGAGGCGTCGGAGGGGATCCGCGCGCACAGCCCCGCGACGGCGGCGCGCTCGCCCCGTTCGACGGGAGTGAAGGCGGTGCCGATGGAGGTGATCGCGACGGGCACGAGGACCAGCACGGTGGCGGCCGCGGCGAACCAGCGCGTGCCGTACCCGAGCCTGCGCAGCTTGTCGCGCGACCACGCCAGCCCCCAGACGGCCAGCATGATCAGGCCGGGGATGACGACGGGTACCAGGCGGCGGGCGGCCCACGGGTGGTCGGGCGTGATCTCGGGCCGCAGCAGCGTGGTGACGGTGGTCCAGCCGACGATGGCCAGCGGGAGCAGCCACTCGAAGGCGGCGCCGCCACGCAGCAACCGCCTGACCAGCACGGCCGCTGCGAGCGTCGCGAACACGACGACGGGGACGCCCACGTACCAGACCACCCAGTAAAGGGAGTCCTCGAAGTAGAGGCGGGTGCCGTCGACGGGCAGGCCGTTGGACTTCTGCGTCGCCTCCAGGAACTGGTAGGTGAGCCAGTCGTCGTCTGTGGCCGGGGTCCTGCGCACCGTCTGGACCCATGGGCGTACGGCGAGGCCGAGCATGACGAGCGCGACCAGGGCCGCGCCGATCTCGGGCAGCCGCCCGGGCAGGCGGACGCGGGCAAGACGGCCCGCCAGCGCCGTCCCCACGGCGGTCAGGACCAGGACCGCGACGCAGATCAGCAGCAGCGGCCACACCGAACGGGACAGATAGGCGAGGTAGGGGCCCGCGAACACCCACGCCGCGACGAACCCGAGCCCCACGCCGACGGCCAGCCCGGCCAGCAGGGAGAAGCCGCGCCGCAGCGCGATGAGCAGCCCGCCGAAGGCGAGCACCGGCAGCACGTCACGCAGCGCGTCGATGCGCACCAGCACGGCCAGCCCGAACACCAGCCCCGCCACGGCCGTCTCCCACCTGCCGCGGGCGTCGTGGAGGAGGGCGATCCCGCCGAAGATCAGGATGAGGGAGGGGATCTCGCTGAACGTGGCCCGCGAGGTGTAGAGGATCGGCATGCTGATCGCGAAGGTGAGCGCGGCGAGCACGGCCCAGCGGCCCCCCGCGAGCCTCGCGACGGCCCCCGCCAGGACGAGGACCGCGAACGCCCCGAGCACGGGAGGCGCGAACAGCAGGCCGCCCAGCCACTCCCCCGCCGCGAACAGCATCGGCGGGCCCGGCAGGAACTGCGGGACGACCGCGCCGGCCGAGTCGTAGAAGCCCATGCTGTCGAAGCGGAGCGCCAGGTCGGGGCCGCCGAACGCCTCGACCTGCTGTGGGATGGGCAGGGAGCCGTGCCTGGCGATCCAGATGGCGTACTGGGCGTAGGTGGCGGGGTCGCGGCGGACGATGAGCTGCTCGCTGTGCAGGATCGCGTTGAAGAGCAGTGAGCCCAGGGCGACGCCGGCGACTCCGGTGACCTGCCAGGCGGTGGCGTCGAGCTCGGCTCGCCCGGTGAGCGTGGTCCTGCACAGGACCGCGGTGATCAGCGCGCCGAGGACCAGGGTGGGCAGGGGGTGGAACCAGCCTGCGAGCAGGAGCGGGAGCCCGGCCAGAAGCCAGCCGGCCACGGCGAGGACGGGCAGCAGGGAGACGACGGCGAGCACCCTGCCCGCCGACGGTCTGCGCGTGTGATCGAGCCAGGCGAGTCGCATCGGTGATCGGGAGGCTATCCAACCGGACCGGCATCGCGCTTGTCGCGGCCGGTGGCGCCGGCCCCTCGGGAGGCGGAGGCACGAGCTTCAGGGAGGAGGAGCGGGAGCGCGGGTTCGCGGGAGTGAGGGGCGGCGGGAGCCGGTAGCGTACGGCTGGCGTCGGGGTGCCGCCCGGCCGGTGGGTGCGGGGTCGGGGACGGAGGGCACGCGGGGTGGAGACCGGGCTGATGGCCTGGACGCGACGACTGGCCCAGGCCACGCGCGACGCGGCCGCGACGGCGTGGAAGCGGGCGGGCCCCGTGGCGAGGCGGCACCGCTGGTTCCTGACCGTCTTCGGGCTGGGCGCCCTCCTGCGGGCGATCACGATGGTGGGCTACCGGCCCGCGCTGTGGTTCCCCGACTCCTACACCTACGTCGTCACCGTCTTCCATCCCCGCCCCGACCTGGTGCGTCCCGCGGGCTACTCCCTCTTCCTCAAGCTCCTGCAGCCCTTCCACAGCTTCGGCGCCGTCACCGTCGTCCAGCACCTGCTCGGCCTGGCCACCGGCGTCCTCGTCTACGTGGCCGCCCGCAGAGCCACCCGCAGGGTCCCGAGGTGGGCGGCCACGCTTGCCGCCACTCCCGTGCTGCTCGACGCCTACCAGATCGAGCTGGAGCACCTGCTGGTCTCCGACGCGCTGTTCACGTTCCTGGTGGTCGCGGCCGTGGTCCTGGCGATCCGCAGGAACCTCACCTGGCGTACGGCTCTGGCCATCGGGCTGCTGCTGGCCTGCGCCTCCCTCACCAGGACCGTCGGCCAGCCGCTCGTCGTGGTCCTCGGCGCGTGGCTGCTGCTGCGCGGAAGGATCGCTCTCGCGGGCATCATGGCCGCCGCCGCGCTCCTTCCCGTGGTCGCCTACGGCGGCTGGTTCTACGCCACCTACGACCGGGTCGGCATCGTAGGCGCGAACGGCGTCTTCCTCTACGCCCGCACCATGTCGTTCGCCGACTGCGCGCGGATGGACCCGCCCGCCGATCTGGCCGTGCTGTGCGACCCCCGTCCCCCGCGGGACCGGCCGCCGTCGCAGGAGTACATCTGGGCCCAGGACGCGCCACTGGTGAAGCTGCCCGGCATCACCTTCTCCAGGGCCAACGACGAGCTGGCGGGCAGGTTCGCGATGCTGGCCGTCCGCAGCCAGCCGCTCGACTACGCGGCCTCGGTCCTGTCGGAGCTGACCCGTACGTTCACCCTGGGCAGGCCGGTCTATCCGGACGCGGAAATCTACGGTTACTACGAGTTTCCTGTGAATCGTCCTGGACCGCCGGGACGTTATCCCGCGCAAGTCGGCGCTGAATTCGCACAAAAATACGAAAATGGCGCCATTGGCACGGACGTTGTGGAGCCGTTCGCCGGATGGATGCGCGCCTACCAGCGCGTGGCCAGCGTGCCGGGCGCCGTCCTCCTGGCCATTCTGCTCGTCCCGCCCGTCGTGGCGATCAGGCGCAGGACCTACCAGGGAGCTTGGCTGCTGCCCTGGTCAACGGCTTGGGTGCTGCTGATCGTGCCGCCGGCCGTGGCCGAGTTCGACTATCGGTACACGCTGCCGGCCGTACCACTCGCATGCCTTGCGGCGGCTCTCTGCACCAGGCCTGTTCCGTAAAATTTTCACTTCTACATTCCATAAAATGTCCGGTTCTGAGTAAGCTCTGGCCTTGGATCATCACGCTCGGGTCACGACCGATTCGGTCGATCATGGCTCCGGCAACGCTTACGGTGACTTAGTCTCGTGGCGCGATGAGCGATCGACCGAGCCAGCATGAGGCGGGCTCCGAATCTCCGGACGAGGAGGCCGTGATGAGCAGGATGCCGAACACGGACTCCACGCCGTCGGGCGAGGGGGTCGTATGAGCAACCACAGGAGTGTCGACGTCCAGGACCGCCTGGTCGCACCCGCCACCCCTGGCTACCGCTCCTCCCGCAGGGCCGCGGCGGCCGCGCCTCCTCCCCCGCCACACCCACCGGACGAGCCCAGGGGCCACAGGAGCGGCGGCGGCGGTCGCAGGCGGCTGAGCGGCATGGCGTGGGCGGGCATCGCGGTGACCGGCCTCATGGTCGCGGGCTCGCTGACCGGCTACACGGTCTACCGCAGCGCGTTCGCCAACATCCACACCGAGGACGTCGACGGCAAGATCCTCAACGCCCGGCCCGTGAACGCCACGGGCGCGCTCAACGTGCTGATCGTCGGCTCCGACACCCGCAAGGGCGAGGGCAACGCCAAGTACGGCAAGATCGACTCGATGCGCGACTCGGGCAAGCGCACCGACACGATGATCCTCATGCACATCTCCCCCGGCAGGGACAAGGCGCAGCTCGTCAGCCTCCCGCGCGACTCGATGGTCGACATCCCCCGATGCAAGAGCGAGGTCAACGGAGCGCCCCTGCCGCCCACCCACGGCATGATCAACTCGGCGTACAACACCGGCGGCATCGCGTGCACGATCACCACGATCGAGACGCTGACAGGCATCCGCGTCGATCACCACGTCGAGGTCGACTTCAACGGCTTCAAGGCCATCGTCGACGCGCTCGAGGGCATCGAGGTCTGCCTCAACACCGCGGTCGACGACAGGAAGTCCAAGCTCAAGCTGCCCAGGGGCAAGTCGACGCTGAACGGCGAGCAGGCCCTCGGCTACGTCCGCCTGCGCGCCTACGGCAACGGCAGTGACCTCGAGCGGATCAAGCGGCAGCAGCTCTTCGCCAGCCAGGTGGTCAAGAAGATCACCACGGGCGGCGTGCTGACCAACCCGGCCAAGCTGATCAGCCTGATCAACGCCGCGGCCTCCTCCGTCACCATGGACAAGGAGCTGGCCACCAACACCGGCAAGCTCCTGGAGATCGCGCAGAGCGCCAGGGCGCTCACCGCCAGCAAGGTACAGTTCTACACGGTCCCGGTCCTGACCGACCCCGCCGACAAGAACCGCGTCATCTGGGACTCGGTCAGGGCGCCGCAGCTCTTCCAGGCGCTCAAGAACGACACCGAGCTCCCCCAGCCGGCCCCGAGCTCCACGGTCAAGAAGGTCGTCCCGAAGGTCGAGCAGGTCAAGATCCAGGTGATCAACGGCACGACCACGCCAGGCAAGGCGGGTGAGGTGGCCAAGCAGCTGTCCGAGCTCGGCTTCCAGGTCGTCGGCACGGGCAACGCCCTCACCCCTGCAGGCACCAGCCAGCCGACCACCAAGCTGCTGTACGGCAAGCGCGACACCCTCGGGCCCGACTACGCCGACGTGCTGGCCGCCAAGCTCTCCGGCACCAAACGTCCCTCCGCCAAGGGCAAGGTCAAGGTCACCAACCCCGCCGCGTTCCCCAGCGGCGGCACGACCCAGACCGTCTCGGACACCGGCGCCGACAAGGCCCCCGTCATCCAGTTGCTGATCGGCGAGGACTTCACGGGAGTCCGCACGGAGATCCCCGACGCCATCAAGGAGACCGGCATCACCGCCGATACCAAGAAGATCTGCGCATAGATCCCGCCGGCGGAGAAACCCCGCCGAAGGGGCGCGGAGCATGCCCTCTTGACTCCTCCCGACAGGCCCCGTCAACCTCCGGATTCCCTGTGGATTCCGCTCGTTTCTCGTGTCTCGAGCGCGACATGGGCCCCACTGACCGTTACTGTTGTCAGACCGCCAACGCGAGTCGGCATCCTGCTAGGCCTCTGCAAGGAGCCGTGGCTACCGTGGCTTTGCGACCCCCGGCCCCGACAGATAGCTGAGCGTCTCTACCGTGAGTGACTCCCGATCGTCCTTCCCGGTTCCGGCCAACAGGAGCAACGGCACGAGAAGCGCCGCCTCCGAGGCGCCACCTGCCGAGACGGAGAGGCCGGGCGCCCCGTGGCCATCGCCCGATCAGGGCTCACCGCGGCAGGGCCCGCCGCAGGGCTCGGCGCAGCAGGGCTCGGTGTGGGGCGAGCAGCCGGCGGAGGCCTCCTTCTGGGGCTCGCTCGCCACCCAGGACCGCCCGGAGGAGCAGACCGGGGAGGAAGAGGAGTCGAAGCCGGCGCCGCGCAAGCGCGAGCCGTACCTCGACAACGTCAAGTTCCTGCTGATCGCGCTCGTGGTCATGGGCCACTCGCTGGTGCCCACGCTCAACGCCGACTCCTCCAAGGCGCTCTACGTCTTCATCTACACCTTCCACATGCCGCTGTTCGTCATCGTCAGCGGCTACCTGTCCAGAAACTTCTGGAACTCCAACGCCAAGACCAACAAGCTGGTCGACACCTTCGTCGTGCCGTACGTGATCGTGGAGGTCGGCTACGCGGCGCTGCGCTTCTCCCTCGGGGAGAAGTGGAGCCTGACGATCATCGACCCGGCCTGGCTGAACTGGTACCTGCTCGCGCTGCTGTTCTGGCGGCTGTCCACGCCGGTGTGGAAGCGGATGAAGCAGCCGATCCCGGTGGCCATCGCGATCTACCTGTTCGCCGGGTTCTCGCAGATCTCGGGCGACTTCAGCATGGACCGCTTCTTCGGCCTGCTGCCGTTCTTCGTGATCGGCCTGGTGATGCAGCCCGAGCACTTCGAGATGCTCAACCGCACCTGGGTCAAGGTCCTCGGGGCCGTGACGCTGGCGGGCGCGGCCGGAGTGGCGATCTACATCGGGCTCGGCAAGTGGTCGCTGAAGCCGTTCTACTTCAAGCACAGCTACCAGGACATGGACCTGTCCTGGTACATGGGCCTCGGGCTGCGCGCGGGTCTGCTGCTGGCCTCGCTGGCGATGTGCTTCGCGTTCCTCGCGCTGGTGCCGCGCGGCGAGACCTGGTTCACCGACCTCGGCACCCGCACGCTCTACTGCTACCTGCTCCACGGCATCCCCGTGCTGATCGCCAAGGAGATGGGCTGGCTCGACTTCCCCTGGCTGCACGGGCCGCTGGGCGTGCTGGCGATCAGCACCAGCGCGTTCGCCCTGGCCATCGTGCTGTGCCTGCCCGAAACCCGCACGGTCTTCAAGTGGGTGCTCGAGCCGCGCCTGACATGGCTCTACCGCCGTCCGTCAGGAAGTTAAACGGCAGTTCCCCCCACATTCACGCACGTGATGGCATAGCCACGCACCATCACATTTATGCGCGTTTGCGTCGCCACCACCCTTCACCATCCCGAGGACGCCCGGATCATGCACCGGCAGATCAGGGCGCTGCTCGACGCGGGCCACGAGGTGACCTACGTCGCTCCTTTCACCCACTTCAACGTGACCCCCGTGCCGCCGATCACCGCGATCGACGTCAGGCGGGGCGGCATGCCGCGCGCCGCGCTCAGGCGCGGCGCCAGGGACGCCGACCTGCTGATCGTGCACGAGCCCGAGCTGCTGCTCGCGCTGCCGATCCGGCATCCGCCCGTCGTGCTCGACACCCGCGATGAGCCCAGGGGGCCGATGGGCCGCAGGCTCGTCGCCAGGGCGGAGCGGCTTCACCACGTGCTCGAGCCCGCCGCCGCCGAGGCCACCCAGGCCGCAGCGGAGCCGCCGCCGCCCGGCGACACCAGGATCGTCCACATCGGGCGGCTGACCACCGACAAGGGTGTGCGCGAGCTCATCGACCTCGCGCAGCGGCTGGTGCCCCACGGGATCAGGCTCGACCTCATCGGGGCCGCCGACCGCGAAGTCAGGCCCATCCTGCGGGACGCACAGCGGGTGGGGTTGCTGGACTGGTTCGGCTACGTGCCCAATCGCCACGCCCTGCGCATGGCCGAGGGCGCCCTCGCGGGGGTCTGCCTGTGGCACCGGCCTTCCGTCAGGCCGCCCACCAAGGTCCTCGACTACATGGGCCGCGGTGTGCCCGTCGTCACGACCCCCGTGGCGGCCGCTGTGGTGGAGCAGGCGGGATGCGGCTCGGTCGTGCCGTACCGGGATGTCGACGCGACCCTGGAGGCGGTGCTGGACCTCAAGGAGGACCCCGCACGGCGCGCGAGGCTGGGCGCCGCGGGCAACACGATCGCCCGCCTCCACCACCACTGGCCCGACCAGGCCACGGCCTTCGTGGCGCGCCTGGAGCAGTGGGCGGGCGTCACCCACGAGCTCGCCGTCTGACCTCGCGCCCCGTTCTTCAAGGCGTTTCGACTGTCACATCAGCTGAAGACATGGACGGCGGCCGGATGGTCACATGTACTGGAGTCATGGCTTCGCATCTGATCCAGGGCCGGACGATCACCATGCCCGTGAGGGTGACCGACGCCACCGTCTGCAGTGCCATGTACCCGGTCCGTGCCGACGCGGCCCGCGCGGTGATCGCCTACTCGGGGCTCGACGTCGCCGAGGTCCTGCCCGGCAAGGCCATCTGCACGCTGGTGTTCGTCGAGTACCGTGACAGCGACCTGGACTCCTACCACGAGTTCGGCGTCGCCTTCCTGGTGCGGCCGCCCGGCGGCCCCCGCTCGCGCGCCGCGGGGCCCGCCACGCTCAGATCGGCGGGCGCCTTCATCCACTGGCTGCCCGTGGACCAGGGCTTCACGCTGGAGGCGGGGCGGACGATCTGGGGCTTCCCCAAGGAGCTGGCCGACATCGAGCTGCGCCTGTCGTCGCCCTACAAGCGCTGCATCCTGCGCAAGGACGGGCGGCTGGTCATCGACATGCTGGTGAAACCGGGAGTGCCGGTGCCGGTCGCGGCGGCGGCGACGCCGCTGACGGCGTACACGCACCTGGACGGGGTCACCCGCAGGGTTCCCGCCAAGATGTGGGCCAGGGGGATGCGCGTGCGCCCGGGAGGGGCGCTCCTGCGCCTGGGCAACCATCCCGTCGCCAAGGAGCTCAGCGAGCTGGGGATGCCGAAGCGGGCGCTGATGTCGACGACCCTGCGGGCGTCCATGACCTTCGGTGCGGCCGGCGACGCCCTGACGTAGCGGGACGTCAGACGATCGGGGGACGGCCCAGCTTCACCATGCGCCATGCGGTGCGCCAGGCCATCGGCCTGCGCTCGCCCGCGGGGGTGCGCAGGCCCTCGACGAAGCCCTGGAACCAGGCCCGCAGCGCCACGCCCGAGCGCCGCTCGCGCCAGAGCGTGAGCACCACCCAGTCGAGCAGGTACCAGGCCGCCAGTGGCCACGGCAGGTTGCGCCGCGCCAGCCACACCCTGTTGCGGGCGTTGAGCCGGTAGAACTCCGCGTGCCTGGTCGGCGGCACCTGCGGGTGGTACATGACCGTCTGGGCGTCGTACTCGATCCGGTAGCCCTCGCCCAGCAGCCGCCAGGCCAGGTCGGTCTCCTCGTGCGCGTAGAAGAACCGCTCAGGCAGCCCGCCGACCTGCAGGAACGCCGACCTGCGGATGGCGGAGGCGCCGCCGAGGAAGGTCGTGACGGGCGAGGAGCGCTCGGGATCGCCCGCGCGCAGGCGCGGCACGTGGCGGCGCTGGCCCGTGCCCCCGTCGGGGTCCATCACCCTGAAGGAGATGACGGCGAGGTCTGGCTCGGTGGCGAAACGATCGCGGACGTGCGCGACGACCTTCTGGTTGGCGTACCAGCCGTCGTCGTCCAGGAAGAGCACCACGTCGCCCGAGCACTCCTCGACCCCGCGGTTACGACCCGCGGGAATGCCGGTGTTGTGGGCCAGGCGAACGGTCTTGACGGTCGCGGCAGAGCCCTCGGGCGGTGTCGCCGTCAGCGCGGGCACGTCGGCTCCGTTGCCCACGATGACCACCTCGACGTCGCCGTCGACCTGGTTGAGCGCGGACTCGACCGCCCGGTTCAGCTCGGCGACCCGGTTGCCCATGGTGAGGATGACGCACGAGATCTTCAACGGGTCATCGCCTTGACGCGTCGAGAGCACGAGCGGAGCATTCTTTCATGATCACCGAGTTTGCTGGGGTCTGCCAATATGCGGATTGATGGAGACAAGAGTATCGGAACCGTCAGTGAACCCCCACCGAACAGCGGGCGTCTGATCAATTCGACGGGCGTGGCGCCCTGACGGTTCCGAGTCACGCTAGCCGCCTGGAGGCCAGGATGCTGACCAGATGAAGGATCATTTGAATTCCGGCCGCCGCAGCGCAGGCCACGATGAGCACCTTCGAGGCGGTGAGGTCGCCGAGGACCAGATCGATCACGGCCGCGACCAGCGCGAGCAGTGAGAGCTCGATCGGCTGCACGATCCGGTGGAACTTCGTCGCCCCCAGCACCCGCCGGCCCAGCCCGAGCAGGCCTGATCGGAGCTGCCCTGCGGAGGCCTCGGTGGCGGCCTTCAGACCGCCCTTGGCCCGCGCCACGTCCACGAGGTCGGTCTCGGCCTTGATGAGGATCGCGCCGAGCGCGGCGGCGAACCCCAGCACGGTGTACCAGTCGGGCAGGACGCTCGACGCCCGCCAGCCGAGGCCCGCCAGCAGCGCGGCCTCGGTGAAGTAGGCGCCGATCCGGTCGAGGTAGACGCCGGTCAGCGAGGTCTTACCGGTCCAGCGAGCCAGTTCGCCGTCGGAGCAGTCGAGGAGCAGGTAGACCTGGACGAGCAGGACCGCGCCCACGGCGGCCCACAGTCCGGGCAGCGCGAGCACCACACCCGCCACGATGCCGGCCGCCGTCATCACCCAGGTCAGCTGGTTGGGCGTGACCGACGTCCTGGTCAGCAGCCAGGTGACGCGCAGGGAGAGCCTGCGCATGTAGAGCACGCCGGCCCAGTGCTCGCCGTTCCTGCGCTCCAGGTGGCCAGCGGGCTGGGCGACCGCCCGCAGCTCAGCTACCGAAGGCCCGGACATAGCTCTCCACCCGATCGCGAACCTCTGACTCCGACAGACGCAGGTGCTCGAGGATCGTGTAGCGACCTGGACGGGTGGAAGGCGCCAGCATGACGGCCTCGGTGAACTGTTGGGCGCTGAGGCCGATGTCGCCCGGCGTGACGGGCAGTTGGTGCTGCCTGAGGCAGTTGACCACCTGCGTCAGCCTGGGCTGGTCTTCCCTGAGGAAGAAGCAGAAGGCGGCACCGATCCCGGCGAGCTCGCCGTGGTTGGAGGTGCCGGGAAAGAGCTGATCCACGGCATGAAGGATCTCATGGTCTCCGCCACTGGATGGACGGGATGATCCGGCGATCACCATGGACATCCCGGACAGGATCAGCGACTCCGCCAGCACCGTCAGGAACGCGTCGGACTCGATGGAGTCGGCGCGGCCGATCAGCGCCTCGGCGGAGGTGCGCGCCATCGAGCAGGCCAGGCCGTCGATCGGCTCGCCGCGCTCCACGTTGCCCAGCTGCCAGTCCTCGATCGCCGACAGGTTGCTCACCACGTCGCCCACGCCCGACCTGACGAGAGCGTCGGGCGCCGCGTGGACGAAGTCGAGGTCGACGAGGATGGCCAGCGGCATCGGCACGCCGAAGGAGCCCTTGCCGCCCTCGTAGACCAGCGACGCGGTCGGCGAGCAGATGCCGTCGTGCGAGAGGTTGGTGGCCACGGCCACCATCGGGATCCCCGCCAGCGAGGCGGCGTACTTGGTGGCGTCGATCGTACGGCCGCCGCCCACGCCGACGACCACCTCGTAGGCGCCCTTGCGCAGGTCGGCGCCGAGCGAGACGGCCGCCTCGACCGAGCCGTCGGCGACGCGGAACACCTCGGCCTCGGTGAGGGTCGGGGCGATGAGGCCCTCGATGTGGTCGCCCTGCCCTGGGCCGACCGCCACGGCGACCCTGCCCGAGGTGGCCACCCTGCTGTCGGCCAGCAGCGCGCCGAGCTGCGCGACCGCGCCTCGCCGTACCTCCATGGTGAGAGGTGCGGGCAGCATCCTCGCTAGAAGCGGCATCGAGCCTCCTCTAGTAGCGGGCGGCGATGTCGCGGGCCTTGTTGAGGTCGTCGTGGTTGTCGACCTCGACCCACTCGACCTTGCCGATCGGCGCGACGTGGATCTTCTCGCCGCGCGCGACCATCTCCTGGTAGCCGTCCTCGTAGTAGAGCTGCGGGTCGCGCTCGAACGTGGCCTGCAGCGCGTCGGCCAGGCGCTCGGCGGCGCCCGGGCGGATCAGGGTCGCGCCGATGTACTCGCCGTAGGCCTCGGCGGGGTCCATGAGCTTGGTGATCCGCTTGAGCGAGCCGTCGTTGAGCGTGACCTTCATCTCCTCGTCGGCCAGCGACTTGACGTCGTCGACGGCGAGCAGGATGTCGCTGGTCGCGGGGGCCGACAGCAGCGTCTCCTCGATCGAGACCGGGTGCACGGTGTCACCGTTGACCAGCAGCGCCCCCTGAGCGAAGTAGTCGCGCGCGCACCACAGCGAGTAGGCGTTGTTCCACTCCTCGGCCTTGTCGTTGTGCACGAGGGTGAGCCGCACACCGTGCCGCTTCTCCAGCTCGGCCTTGCGCTCGTGTACGGCCTGCGCCGCGTATCCGACCACGATCACGACGTCACGCAGGTCCACCGCGGCGAGGTTGCGCAGCGAGATGTCCATGATCGTCGTTTCTCCGTCGACCGGCACGAGCGCCTTGGGCAGCGTGTCGGTGTACGGCCGCAGGCGTCGTCCGGCCCCGGCGGCCAGCACCATTCCCAGCAACGTGCACTCCTCAGTCGAGCATGACTACGTAAGACCCCAAAGGTTAGTTGCCTTGAGGCCCTGATCGTGTAATCCGCTCTTAGTCTGGAGTTCCGATGTCGGCCTCATCCACCCCTGAACGGGGCGCGGCAAGCCAGCACGTCATCGATTCCCAGCCGAACAGGCACCATAGGTAGAGGGCCAGCAGGACGCACACCGCCGTCACCTGGCCGATGATCACTCCGGCCGACACGACGAGCATCCTGCCGTCCCAGCCGAGGCCCGCGGTGGACAGCCACGGCGGCGGGTAGACGCGCTGCCGTACCCGGTAGGCCAGGTCGTAGTGGTGGAAGGCCATCGCGCCGAGCAGCGCGAAGATGATCAGCGGGTGGAGGTCGTGGCCGAAGCAGACCGCCGCGACGAAGACGTACTCCGTCAGCCGAAGGATCGGCGGGACCAGCCAGTCGACCCTGCCGTCGTGCGCATGGGAGCTGCCCGGCCCGGCCAGCAGCAGCGTCACGGCGGGGGCGAACACCGCCAGCCCGTCGGTGCCGCCCAGCCCGACAAGGAGCAGGATGCCGGTCACGAAGGCGCCGGCGATCGCGGGCGGCAGCGGAGGCAGCTGACCGGCCACCAGCGCGCCCATGCCGCGCGAGAGCGGGCCGTCGTCGCGATAGGAGACGACCCGGCTGCGGGGGACAGGGATCATATGAACGGAAATCATGGTCGCATCCACGTCATCCGGTCGACCTCGCGATCTTGCCGACGAGCTGGTAGAGGAAGGCGATGCCGCCCCAGACGAGCAGTGCCGTGAACGTGATCTTCGCGTTGAACAGCGCCGCGGTGACCGCGATCAGCGCCATCCGCTCGCCGATCGGCAGCACGATCACCTTCTTCGCCCACCTGGTGAGCGACTCGCGTTCGAGGCGCTGCGCCAGCCCCAACACCCCTTGCTGGGGTACGGCGAAGCGCCCCCCGTCCGCGGACTCCAGCAGTGACCTCGGCGGTCTGGCCCACGCGGCGCCGATCCGCTTGGCGTCGGCCACCGCCCCCTTGTAGGAGAAGTCCGTGGAGTGCCTCAGCGTCTGCAGGATCATCGCCGCCACGGCGAATCGCCAGATCCCTTCGGGACCTCCGTCGCCCGCGTCGAGCCCGGCGGTGTAGCCGAGGGCGAGGCCGATGTAGACGACGTACTCCTTGAACCGGTCGGCCATGCCGTCGACCCACGCGCCGAGTGGCGTGAACGTCCTGGTGAAGCGGGCGAGCTGCCCGTCGACGCAGTCGAGGACGAACGACAGCAGCAGCAGCGCGGCGCCGACGACCTGGGCGTCCCTGGTGCCCGCCGAGAACCACACGGCCGACAGCACGGCCATGCCGACCGAGATGCCGGTCACCGCGTTGGGCGTCAGCCCCAGCCGCGCGGCCAGGCGGACGAGGTGAGGCGACCACGAGCTGACGAAGTAGGTGGCGAAGAAGCCGTCGTCGCTCTTCACCGCGGTGTCGAGCCGTACCTTGACCTCGTCGACGTCGGCCAGCCTGGTCACGGCCAGGTCGGCGGCGGACTGGGCGGTCACGCGGTCGGCGTGCAGCCGCCCGATCTGCGCCGCCCGCACCGGCACCCCGGAACGCACCAGCCCGACCAGCAGCAGGTCGATGGTCTCGATCGGCGTCACGGGGCCGAGCCTTCCCGTGTCGGCGAGCTCGGCCAGCTCGTCGGCGATGTCCGCGAGGGTGCCGAGGTCCGCCTCGCCCACCTGGAGCACGCCCCTGAACGTCGCGTTCGCCTCGGGAACGACGTGGAAGGAGCTTCCCGCGGCGACGACCCTGGCGTGCTGGATCCTGACGGGCGGGCGCAGCGGTCCGACCATGGCGTCGGAGCTGACCAGCGCCCCCGTGCCGCGGGCCGGATGCTCCATGAGGACGGCCAGCGCCTCGGTGTGCGCGATGAGGTCGGCGGGCAGCAGGACGACCGCCCCTGTGCAGATGCGCGCGATCTTGGCCACGCCGCGCAGGTCGGCTCCGAGGCCCCCGCCCTGCGGCACCACGTGCACGTCGCGGACGGGCAGCACCACGAGCTGGTCGTTGATCCTGTCGAGCAGGGTGCCGTCCGCGCACGAGAGCCTGGCGGCGGGGGTCGTGGCGAGCACCACGGCCGCGGCCGTGACGCCTTCCCGGATGGTGGTGGATTCTGACACGCGCAGTTCTCCTTCGGACACGAGGAGTGCGTTGCCCAGCGTAGCGACAGGCCGACCGCAAATCACGAGGCGCGGCCGTGAGGCGCGAGACCGTTACTCTCGCCATATGGAATCTCGACTGCGCTCCGTGGCAGTGGTCCTCGCGGGGGGCGTGGGTCAGCGGGTCGGGCTGAACACCCCCAAGCAGCTCGTCACCGTCGCCGGAAAGTCGATCATCGAGCACACGCTGGCCCTGTTCGACGCCGCGCCCGAGATCGACGAGATCATCGTGCTGATGACGCCAGGCTTCACCGCCGAGGTCGAGAAGCTGGTGGCCGCGCGCGGCTTCGGGAAGGTCGGCCAGGTCCTGGAGGGCGGCGCTTCGCGCACGGAGACCACGCGGCGGGCGCTCGACGCGCTGGGGCCCGAGGAGTGCAACGTGCTGCTCCATGACGCGGTACGACCCCTGCTGGAGCCCCAGATCATCACGGAGTGTGTCGAGGCGCTGAGGCTCAACACGGCGGTGGAGGTGGCGATCCCCAGCTCGGACACCATCGTGGTGGTGGAGCCTGGCCCGCATGGGGACGTCGTGCGCGAGGTGCCGGAAAGGGCGCGGCTGCGTCGCGTCCAGACGCCGCAGGGGTTCAGGCTGTCGGTGATCAGGGAGGCGTACGAGCGGGCCTTCGCCGACCCCGACTTCGGCAGGCAGCCGCCGACGGACGACTGCGGGGTGGTGCTGCGGTACCTGCCCGAGGTTCCGATCGTGGTCGTGCGGGGGAGCGAGCGCAACATCAAGGTGACCCACCCTGTCGACCTGCTCATCGCGGACACGCTGTTCCGGATGGGCCCCTCTTCCGTGTCTCCGGCCTCTGGGTCTGCGCTGGAGGGGCGGACGGTGGTGGTCGTCGGCGACGAACGGGGGGTCGGCGCCGAGGTGGCCGAGCTGGCTCGGGCCCGTGGAGCCGCGCGGGTGCTCCTCCTGCCACCCGCTTCAGTCGCCACGCCGCAGGTCTCCACGGCGCTGCGGGAGGTGGGCAGGGTGGACTGCGTGGTGCACGCGGCGCCCGTACGGCCCGCGGGCGGGCTGGCGGAGGTCGGCGACGACTACCTCGCGGCGGTGACCGTGGCCAGAGCCGCGCATCCGCACCTGCGGGAGTCGCACGGCCGGTTGCTGCTGCTCACCTCGTCACGCTCGGCGGGCGGGGTGCTGGCACGGGCCGGCGCGGCGGCGATCGCGGAGCTGTCCCGGGCGCTGGCGGAGGAGTGGGCGGAAGACGGCATCGCGGTGAACTGCGTCAACGCCGAGGGGGCCGGGGCCGCTCGGGTCTCGGTCGACGTGCTGGCCTCCGACCTCACCGGCCAGGCACTCGACGCCTGACCGGGCGTCCCCTTTCCCCAGAGGACCGGGACACCGATCCAGGCACGGTCCTGCCCATGGTCACCGGCGGGCGTCCTTCGGTGGTTGAAAGGCCGACCCCGAAGACCCCCGGTCAGCGTTGGGGGCGGGAGAGTCTGCGGGGGCTCGTGAGGAAGCCCCAGCCCCACGACATGTGCATCGCCGCGTACACGAACGGCAGCGCCGCCTTCGCCCGCCCGGGAAGACCGCTGCCCGTCAGCACGGATCCGCCGACGATCGCCAGCACGTACCCCCCGGGGACGATCAGCCCCAGCGGGAAGAACGGCGACACCACCAGCCCCAGCACCATCGCCACCACCGCGGCGGGCGGGGCCAGGTAGCGGAGGTTGATCGTGCCCTCGTGGGTGCGGGCCACCACGCGCCGCCAGCGACCGTAGTGGAAGTACTGCTTGGCGAGCGCCTTCAGGTTGGGCCGCGGCCGGTAGGTGACGCGCATCCGCGGCTGGAACCACACCAGGCCGCCCGTTTCGCGGATGCGGTGGTTCATCTCCCAGTCTTGGGCCCGCTGGAAGTGCTCGTCGTAGCCGCCGACCCTGGCGAGGGCGCTGCGCCTGAACACCCCGAGGTAGACGGTGTCGGCGGGACCCGCCGTGCCTCCCACGTGGAAGGCGGCGGCGCCGACGCCGATCTTGGAGGTCATGGCGCGGGCGACGGCCTGCTCGAAGGGCGTGATGCCTTCGGCCGCCATGACGCCGCCGACGTTGTCGGCTCCGGTCTCCTCCAGCGTCTCGACCGCCACCCTGAGGTAGTCGTCCGGCAGTATGGCGTGCCCGTCGACCCTGGCGATGATCTCGTGGCGGGAGGCGCCGATGGCGGCGTTGAGCGCGTTGGGTGTGCGTCCTGTCGGGTTGGCCACCACGGTCACCCTGGGGTCGGCCGCGGCGATCGCGTCGGCCACCTCTTGGGTGCGGTCGTGGGAGGGCCCGACGGCGAGCACGACTTCGATGGGGCCTGGGTAGGCCTGGGCGAGGATCTGGGCGACGGCCTCGCGGAGGTGCCTTTCCTCGTTGAGGATCGGCATCACGACGGAGATCGCCGGCCAGGCGCGCGTCTGTGGGAACGCGGGCTGCGCGGGCGAGTCGGGGAACTGCTTCATGGCGGGCCTCACGCTACTGTACGACCAGGGGAGGAGGGCAATCCAAAGCCCGATTCCTGCGGCGCTTGGAGGGGGCACTGCATGGGCGACCCGGAGGAGGGTGACGCGGGTGTGCACGTGGGCGGCGACGCTCCCGGCGGTGTCAGGCTCGCGGCCCGCCGTACTCCGCGCAAGCCGGGCCGTGGCGCGAGGGCGCGGCGGCGCAACCTGATCGTCTCGGGCTCCCTGTCGGCCGCCATCCTGGCGGGCACCGGCTGGGTGTGGGCCACGCCGCGGCAGATCGGCTCGGTCGACGCGGGCCTCGGCGCGGTCGAGCAGGCCCCTCGGGGGGCGATGAACATCCTGCTGGTCGGCGTCGACAAGCGCGACGACCTGACCCGCAAGGAGCAGAACAGGCTCAGGCTGGGCCGCGAGGTCGGCGAGCGCACCGACACGATGATGGTGATCCACCTGTCGGAGGACCACCGCAAGGCGACGGTGGTGAGCCTGCCGCGCGACACCTGGACCACGATTCCCGGCCAGGGCCAGCACAAGGTCAACTCCGCCTACCAGTTCGGCGGCGCCAAGCTGGCGGTCAAGACCGTGCAGCAGCTGACGGGGCTGCCGATCAGCAGGTACATCGAGGTGAACGTCCTCGGCTTCGTGGACGTGGTCGACAGGCTGGGCGGCGTGACCGTCTGCACGCCGGTGCCCATCAACGACCCGAAGACGGGGCTCAACCTGCGGGCGGGCACCCACAGGCTCGACGGCGCGAAGGCGCTCGGCTACGCCCGCACCAGGGCGACCGCCCGCTCCGACCTCGACCGGATCGACCGCCAGCAGCAGGTCATCTCGGCGATGCTGAGCGAGGCGCTGTCCAACCCCGCCAACCTGATCTCCTTCGTCAACGCCTCGCTGGCGACGATCAAGGTGGATCCCGACGACGGACTCGTGCCGCTGGTCGAGCAACTCAAGGACGTCTCGCTGAACGACGTGAAGTTCGCCGGCGTGCCGCTGGCGAACGTCGACTTCAAGACGCCGACGGGCGAGTCGGCCGTGCTGTGGGACAAGGAGCGGGCCGCCGACCTGTTCCGGCGGATCGCGGCCGACCAGGACCTGGCCAAGCCCGCCCCGAAGCCCTCTCCCACCCCCACCCTGAGCAGGCCGACCGTGCCGCCCGAGCAGATCACGGTCAAGGTGCTGAACGGCACGCTGATCACCGGGCTCGGCGCGCGCACCAAGGCGGGGCTGGTCGACTACGGGTTCAAGGTGCCGGGCGCGCCAGGCAACACCGCGCGCAAGGACTTCAAGACGACGCTGGTGCGCCATGCCCCGGGGAAGGCGGAGGAGGCGAAGGTGGTGGCCGCGGCCATCCCCGGCGCGCAGCTGAAGGAGGCCGACGTCAAGGGCATCGAGGTCGTGATCGGGCAGGACCAGCTGAAGGTCCGCAAGCCCAAGTCGGCCGCCACCCCTTCCGTCTCCCCGTCGCCGCAAGTTACCCCCACCACTCGCACCGCAAGCCAGAACATCTGCAAAAAAGAGGGATAAGCCTTCCCTTTTCGGGCATGGGAAGAGACCACGAGCGGAGGTGGCTGAAAATGCTAGTCAGGTCCTGGACGGACGGTCGGTTCGCGCTTCTCCAGGCGGTCGGTGATCTGGATCTGACGACAGCTCCCCACATGCGGGCCGAGATCGACGCCGCGCTCGCGACCATGGAGGAGCCACACCTGGCGATCGACCTGACCGAGGTGCCGTTCTGTGACTCGGTCGGTCTCGGGGTGCTGGTCTCGACGCTGACCAGGGTGCAGCAGCAGCGCGGGAGGCTGATGCTGATCGTGGACGGCGGGATGATCCCCCACCTCCTGACGATCACGAACCTGGACCGGCACTTCGAGCTGACCGACTCGGTCGACGAGGCGCGTCAGGAGCTGGCGGCCTGAGGCTTGCCGCCGCCGAACGCCGTTCACTAGCATCGGCGACGCCTTGACGCAGGCGCGGGACTCCGCTGCCGAGCGTGACCCGTGACCTTCGGAGGATGCCCGCATGAGGCTTGGCGTGATGTTCGACCGCGACCTGCCGCCCGAGCAGCTCGTCCCGTTCGCGCAGACGCTCGACTCCAGGGTGGACGACCTCTGGGTGGTGGAGGACCTCGGCTGGACGGGCGGCCTCACCTCGGCCGCGGCAGCGCTGGCCGGCACCTCGCGGGTGCGCGTCGGCCTCGGCATCGCGCCTGCCCCGTTGCGCAACCCGATGCTGCTCGCCATGGAGTTCGCCAACCTGGCCAGGCTCTTCCCCGGACGGTTCGTCGGCGGTGTCGGCCACGGCGTGCAGGACTGGATGCGCCAGGTCGGCGCGGCCGCCCCCTCGCCCCTTGCGCTGCTGGAGGAGACGATCACCGCGGTGCGCGGGCTGCTGCGCGGTGAGAGCGTGAGCGTGGACGGCAGGTCCGTCCACCTCGACGCGGTACGGCTGGTGCACCCGCCCGCCGTGGTCCCCCCGATCGTGGCGGGGGTGAAGAGCCCCCGTTCGCTGGCCCTGTCGGGCAGGGTGGCGCAGGGCACGATCCTTCCCGAGGGCTTCGGCCCCGACTCGATCGGCCCGACGCTGGAGCGGATCGCCGCACCCGGCGAGCACGAACTGATCGTCTTCACCCACCTGTGCGTCGGCGATCCCTCTGCGCTGGACCGGACGCGGGCGGGAGTGGCCGAGTTCCTGGGGGTGGACCCGTCCGAGGTCTTCGCCGCGGAGGGCTCCCCCGAGCAGGCCGCCGGCGCGGTCAAGGCCCTGTGGGCGGCGGGCGCGAGCACCGTCGTGCTTCGCCCCGTCGGTGACGACCCCCTCTCCCATGTCGAGAAGCTGCTGTCCGCGCTATAGGGACGATCGGCCGATGGCAGATCGTCCACATGGCCGATAGCACCGCGGCCGATCGGCGTCACGATCGCTTACATGAAGCGGATGATCGCACTGGCCGCGGCGGGGCTCGTCACTCTGACCGCCTGCGGCTTCCAGCCCGACACGAAGGAACAGCACCAGGCCACGACCTTCCCCCACGCGGGAGGCACGCTGACCGTCCAGGCCAGGGTCGGCGACCTGCGCGTGGTCCCCGGTGACGCCTCGGGAGTGAAGGTCGAACGGTGGCTGCAGGGCACGGGCGGCGATCCCGGCAAGTCCAGGTGGACGCTGGAGAACGGCACGCTGTCCCTGCGCACCGACTGCACGGTCTTCTTCTCGACCTGCGGCGCGCGCTACACCGTGCACCTGCCGCCGGGGGTGAAGCTCGTCGTCGACGGAGGGGACGAGCGGGTGACGCTGTCCGGCCTGGCCCAGGACGTCTCGGTGTCCACCACCGGCGGCGACATCCTCGCCGACGGCCTGTCGGGGATGCTGCGGCTGAGCACGGGCGAGGGACTCATCAGGTCGACGGCCACCCGCTCGGCCGATGTGCGGGCCAAGTCGCGCGACGGCGACATCAGGGTGCAGTTCGCCGCCGCGCCCGGCAAGGTCGACACCCAGTCGCGGGAGGGTGGCGTGGTGGTGACCGTGCCCGCGGGCGAGTACGGCATCACCGCGGTGAGCCGCAACGGCCGTGCCCGCTCGGAGTTCAAGGACGCGGGCAAGGCCGGGGGCAGGACGATCGTGGCCAGGAGCCTCGACGGAGACGTCAGGATTTCCAAGACGTAGCCGGGGTCACGACCGCCCGCTGGAGGGCCCTCATCCGTGGCAGGAGGGCGGAACCGGGGTGTGGCGGCGCAGGGAGCACGCCGCCATCGAGGAGACCAGGAGGTGGGTGGAGTCGATCTCCCCGGAGGCGTCATGAGCGATTTCGCGCACGACGCCTGGTACGTTCACGCAGTCTCGACTTTGCGCTAGGGGGAGCAGATGGTGGAGATTCGACCGTTCCAGCCGTACGACCTGCCGGGCATGTATCGGGTGTGTCTCCAGACGGGAGACTCGGGCAAGGACGCCACCTCGCTCTACCACGACCCCGACCTGCTCGCCCACATCTACGCGGGCCCCTACCCCGTCGCCGACCCCGAGCTGAGCTTCGTCGCCGTCGACCAGCGGGGCGTGCTCGGCTACATCATCGCCACCGCCGACACCCTGGCCTTCGAGCACTGGATGGAGAAGCACTGGTGGCCGGGGCTGCGGGCGCGGTATCCGCGCACGATGGCCGCCAACCCCGGCGACGGCACGCAGGACTGGTGGTGCGTCCAGCGCATCCACGACGCCAGCCCGACACCCGACGAGCTCTACGACCGCTACCCCGCCCATCTCCACATCGACATCCTGCCCAGGGGGCAGGGCGCGGGGGTGGGCCGGCACCTGATGAAGACGCTGCTCGGCGCGCTGCGTGAACGGCGGGTGCCGGGACTGCACCTGGGTGTGGGCGCGGGCAACCCGGGAGCGTTCGCCTTCTACCAGGCCATGGGGTTCAGCGTGATCCGGCCCGATTCCTGGGGCTCCACTATGGTGCTCTCTATTCTGGACGTGTAGTATCCAGGATATGCGGATGAGCGAGGGCGTCGAGTGGGCGCTCCACAGCTGCCTCAACCTCTCGTGGATCGAGACGGGCGAGGCGATGACGGCCGCCAAGCTGGCCGCCTTCTACGGCCTGCCCACGGCGTACCTCAACAAGCAGCTCCAGTCGCTGGCGAAGGCAGGGATCCTGACCTCGACCTCGGGTCCGAGGGGCGGATTCAGGCTGGCCCGCCCGCTCGACCGGATCACCCTGATGGACGTGGTCACCGCGATCGAGGGCGCCGAGGACGCGTTCAGGTGCGAGCAGATCCTGCGGGAGGGCCCCGGCGGCAGCCCGCACGTCGACTACAGGGAGTCCTGCGTGATCGCGCAGGCGATGCGCAGGGCGGAGCTGGCCTGGCGGCACGAGCTGGCCGTCCAGACGCTGGCCGACATCAGGAAGACCGTCGAGGGGCGCTTTCCCGCGACGGCCGACAACACCCGGTCGTGGTTCGCGAACCTGCGGACCTGATCGCTCCACGCGTCAATTCTGGATATTCAACGTTGGAAATGGTGAGAACATGCTGACCATCGCTTTCCCCGGCGACGAGAGCTTCGAGCAGGCCACCCGGCCATGGAACCTGGCAGTCCACCAGCCCGTCCGAGCGGTCGCCGAGGCGCACGACGCCGACGACGTGGCCGAGGCGGTCAAGCTGGCCCGCAAGGAGGGACTTGCCCTCGCCGCCCAGCCCAGCGGGCACGGCGCCAGCGGCGACGTCGAGGGCGCCATCCTGCTGCGTACCCGCGGACTGTCCTCGCTGGAGATCGACCCCGCGGCCAGGATCGCGCGCGTCGGCGCCGGCGTCGCATGGGGTCAGGTGCAGGCGGCGGCGGGCGCGCACGGCCTGACCGGGCTGCCGGGCAGCTCCCCCGTCGTCACCGTGACCGGCTACACCCTGGGCGGCGGCCTGTCCTGGTTCTCCCGCGCGCACGGCTGGGCCTCCTCCAGCGTCCGCTCCTTCGACATCGTCGACGCCGAGGGACGGCGTTCCACGGTGACGCGCGATGACGAGCTGTTCTGGGCCCTGCGCGGCGGCGGCGGCGACTTCGCGATAGTGACGGCCATCGAGTTCGACCTCCACCTCGCCCCTGACCTGTACGGCGGGCGCGTCCTGTGGCCCGCCGAGCGCGCCCCCGAGGTGCTGGAGGCCTTCAGGGAGATCACCGCGACCGCGCCCGACGAGCTGACGCTCTGGTTCGAGCTGCTGCAGTTCCCCGGGGCGCCGCCGTTCGTCGCCGTGGACTCCACCTACCTCGGCCAGGACGCGAGCACGCTGCTCGCGCCGCTCGACAAGATCGGCGGAGCGCTGTCCGACACCCGCGGGCGGATGCCGATCGCCGCGCTCGGTGACATCACCGGCGAGCCGACCGACCCCGGTGCCGGTGCCTCCAAGGCCCAGCTCATCGGCGACCTCGACGGGATCCTTGAGCGGCTCATGCCCATCGACCCGCTCATCAGCGTGCAGGTCAGGCACCTGGGCGGCGCGCTCGCCAGGCCGTCCGACAGCGCGGCCGGGCAGCTCGACGACCCCTACCTGCTCTACCTGTTCGGCCGGCCCGGCGTCGAGGACAGGCAGCGGGAGATCATCGACGGCGGGCGCAGGCCGTACACGTTCCTGTCCCCTGGAGAGAGCGCCGCGGACGCCTTCCCCGCCACGACCCTGGAGCGGCTGCGTGACATCAAGCGCCGTCACGACCCCGACGGCGTGTTCCGCAGCAACTACCCGGTGCTTCCGTAGCGTCGGCCCCGGTATCGCCGGACCATCGCTGGAGGGCCGGCGCCGTCGGGGCGAGGACGACGCCTGGAACACCGTCGCCCTGGCGCCCGACCCGCGGGACAGGACGCCTGCCCCATGATCTGACCAGCACTCCTCGTGGCGACTACGCAGAGTGATCGATCGACCACTAAAGTGCGCCTTGGCGCCCTAAGGCTCCAGCGCTTGATCACTCTCTCAGGAAGGAACCTTCCGTGAAGATCGCCGTTGCCACGCTGAGCTTCGCTCTCTTCGCCCTCGTCGGCCTGGTCTCGCCTGCCCACGCCGACGACACCCCCGCCTACACCTGCATCATCGCGAACCTCTCGGACAACGGCACGCTGGACGGCGCCTACTGCCAGGAAAACGACGGCGCCCCCGCCCGGGGGCGGATCACCGAGCCGTTCGCCGTCTGGTCGCCGCTGCAACTGACCCGGCTCATCGTCTGCACGTCCGGATACGCCGACACGCCCTCGAGGATCACCGCGTACGGCTGCCAGCGCCTCCTCTGAGCCGCCGCCCTTCGTAGCGCGCCACGTCCGTCTCGGGACGCGGCGCGCTTTCGTCGTCCTCAGTCGCCGGGCACTAGGAGCGCACCGGCGTCGACGGGGAGGCGGAGCCGAGGAAGGGAGCGAGAAGCCCGGGAACCGCCTGCTCAGCGAACCCGACCCCGTCCCCCACGCCGACGTCCCTCACCCGATGAGCCCCCGCAGCCGTCGCCGCCGTCAGCGTCATCAACCCTCTCCGCCGCTGCGCGGGCGACCGGCCGATCACCCAGCCGATGATCCCGTCCCTCCGCAACGCCACCGTCCTGCGCCGCGCCGCGCCGTGCCTGGTCACCAGGTACGGCCCTGCCAGCCCGTGACCAAGGTTGCGATAGGCGTCCACGGCCAGCGGCAACGTCACCAGCACGCTCGCGGGAGCGATCACCCACACCCAGTCCGGGACCCAGCTCAGCCACAACCCGAGCCAGGCAAGCAACGGCGCCACGAGCGCGAGCGGCCACACGGCCCGGAACAGCCGCAGCCGCAACGCCGCCCGAGGATGCGGACGCAACGACGCCGTCAGGGCGGGCCCGCCGAGCACCTGCGCGGCCACCCGCAACGCCGTCACCCTCGGAGCCGGCGGCAGCAGCGCCGCAGAGGTCCTCTCCTCGTCGTCGTCGGGGTCGACCCCCGCGACGAGCGCCCGCAACCTGGCCCCGCCACCCCACCGCAGCGGAACCGGCTCGGCCATCTCCACCCCGCGCAACCGGCTCTCCTCCAGCGAGAGCGACCGCGTGCTGATCAGGCCGCGCCGTACCCGATAGGTGCCGCCGGGTTCGCGTGACAGGCTGAACCGCCACCACACCTCCACATACAGCGCCAACGCCCCCACCAGCCCGATCACCGTGACGGTCAGGATCGCGAGCACGGCCACCAGTACCGGCGAGGCCACGCTCACCTCCCCCCAGGCCTCCCGCAGGAACCCCACCTCGGCCGGCTCGACACCGAAGATCTCCAGAACGCGGAAGAACGCGCCGAACGGGGCGAACCCGATGAGCGGCGTCCAACTGCTCAACAGCGCGAACCAGATCCACCCTGGCCGCAACGCCGCCAGCGTGGACTCCGCCGGCGCCGCGTTCCCCTTGTCGAGCAGCAGCAGCCGCAGTCGTTCGGCTCTGACCCTGGCGATCGCGTCGAGACGAAGCCCCGCCTGCTGCTCGCCCGCGTCGATTCGCACCACCGCGAGACCCAACAGCCGGTGCGCCGGCCCGGCCGTGAGGTCGACCGCCCTGACCCGGTCACGCGGGATCGAGCGATGCCGCCTGAACAGCAGCCCCGACCGCGACTCGACCCGATCATCGGTGATCCGGTACCGGGTGGTGGCGTACCGGAGTGAGACGAGCACCCCGACGCCGATGAGAACGGCCAGCAGGGCGAGCAGCGGGATGACCGTCCGCGAACTCGGCCCCGCGATCGCGACGACGGCCACCGCCGGGATCGCGGGCCCGATCACGTAGCTCAGGCCGGTCCCGACGGTCCGCCCGTCAAGCCGCTCCCATCCCTCGCCGCCTCGCCCGGAACGGCCCCCGTTCGGACGTCCCACGTCGTCTCGGCCGGCATGGCTCACGTCTCGCCCCTCGGCACGATCCGCCTCCCAGTCGCTCATGTCGCGTCCCCCGGGACGGCCTGCGTCCTGGCCGTCAGTCGCTCGACCAGGTCGGCGGCGAGCAGGTGGTCCAGTCCCTGGATCTTGATCGACCCCGCCGCCGAGGCCGTCGTGACCTTCACCCCGGACAGCCTGAAGATCTGCTGGAGCGGACCACGCACGGTGTCGACGGTCTGGATGCGCGACATCGGCGCGACCCGCGCCTTGTGCCACACCCAGCCGGACGCCGCGTAGACCGCGTGCTCGGTGGCCTCCCACCGATGCACCCGGTAGCGCTGACGCGGCATGACCAGGACGTACGCCAGGCCGGGCACCGCGACCACGGCCAACGAGAGCAGCAGCCATACCCGGGCGGGCGGGATCAGCAGGGCCAGCAGGCCCAGCACGAGCACCGGCGGCACCACAGGAACCAGCGCCTGCGCCGTCCACCAGCGGATCGCCCTCGGGTCCACGGGATGCCGGGGCGGCCGGAGTTCGAGTCTCATCCTGTCTCCTTACGGGTGGCCCATCTCTGGCCCATCGGACCAAATTTTGACCACTCGGCCAAAATTTAGCACAGACGGCCATCTCAGGTCTCCACCTCGTTCGGAGAAGGCGCACGGCCGGTCGAACCGGACCCGCGCAACACGGCGCGCGGAGGCGGGGGGTTCGACGGGAGCGCCCTCCGTTCACCCCGAACACGGCGCCGGCGGAACGCCTACAAATCAAGGTCCTGACCGGAAACAGGGAGACGGCTACTTTTGATCGCGAAGGGCATATTCCAGCCAAGGCCGCACGAGGGACTGAAGATCGGCGAGCGCGTGGTGGCCGTTGCTGTCCCGGCGGTACCCGGGCCGCATGTGGCCGGCACTTGGCAGGAATACCTTGTTGCCGATAAACGAAGGCTCCTGCCGGTCCCCGATCATCTGAGCGACTCCAGCGCCTGCCAACTCGCCGTCAACCCGTTGACCGCGCTGCTCCTCGTGTCTCGCGAACTCGACGTACAGCCGGGTGAATGGTTGTTGCAGACGGCCGCGGGCTCCACCGTCGGCCGGCTCGTCATTCAGCTGGCCAGACATCTGGGTATTCGCACGATCAATGTCGTGCGGCGGCGCGATGCCGTCGAGGAGATCAAGGCGCTCGGTGGTGACGAGGTCATTTGCACTGAGGACGAGGACCTGTCGCAGCGTGTGGCCGAGATCGCAGGATCGGCTGGCGTGCGCAAGGCCATCGACTGTGTCGCGGGCCACGTGGGTGCCCGGGTATCCCAGGCATTGGCTCCGGGAGGAGAGGTCGTGGTCTACGGCGCGCTCTCTACCCATCGGCAGACTGACCCGGCAGCGCTGACGATCCCGCTGCTGGCACGCTCGGTTATCTACGAGACCAAAGCAGTCCGTGGCTTCTGGCTGAACCGCTGGTTCGGCACTGCCTCACCTGCGGATGCGCTGCGCGCGCTGTCCGAGGTTCGCAGTCTCGTCGCTGATGAAGTGCTGAGCATCCCCCAAGGCAAGCCGTTCCCGCTCGAACGCTTCACTGAAGCCATCTCGTTCGCCGAAGCACCCGCACATGGCGCAAAACCGCTCTTCGTCTTCGAGGATGGCCGAGACGAAGACGACAGGTAGGACGCGGTACGCGTCTTCGCCGTGCGTGCCGCTATGGTCGGGCGCTTCCGCGATCTCTTCGGCGGACAGACCGGAGAGGTGCCTCTCCAGCCACGCCACGCGCGCTCGTCTGGTGTCGGTTTCCCTGCCGGAACGTTCGATCAGGTCCCAGAACCCGTCGATGTCCACAAGGTGTCATCGTGGCAGTTCATGGCTCCAGTGCCAAGATCACGGAACACCCACGGAACAGCGACACAGTTCAAGCTCTACCCGAACACGCGAAACCCGGTCCCCTCACCGTTAGAGACCGGGTTTTCGCAGATCATGCCCTACTTGAGGAGCTGCCTGGCCATGACCATGCGCTGGATCTGGTTGGTGCCCTCGTAGATCTGGGTGTTCTCAGAACCCGGATCCGGCTATCTGGGAAAACCCCGCGATCAAGCATGCGAGCAGGGCGTACGCTTGCCGCCTGCTTCCGTCGTCTTCGGCTGTGTTGCGATCTCTCACGGAACAGCCACGGAACAGACCATGATCGGGCAACGGCTGGAGCCCGCTGACGTTCGCGGTCCAACTGGCCGACGCGACGGGTAGGGCGCTCGTGGTGTCGCTGCCCTCCGCCGCCCCGACAGCTGGCCCGGAGAAGAAACAGCGACGGTACGGCCCGCTCTCGTCGCCGCCACCAAGGGGTTTGCCGCCCTGCCCCGCCGATGGGTCGTCGAGCGCACCCTTCGGCTGGCCGATGTTCCACCGCCGCCGCCTTGCCCACGACTACGAAGCCCTGCCAGCCAGCTCGAAGCCATGCGTCGTCATGATCGACCTCATGAGCCGCCGCCTCACGGGCGAATCCACCCCACGTGGCGAGACACCTGAACGCCGATCAGACAGAAGCTGCGGGATCAAACACCGTCGGCCACCAACACCGGGGTTTCGGCTATGAAGCTGTTGGGACTGCGATTGCAAGCTCCGCCGACTCCCTTCGCTGGGAAGGACGGCCGTCGGCTCATACCATGAGGCTCCGGCCGTTGCTGCCTAGTCTTTTCCTTCGCCGAGCTCTCGCTCACGAGCCAGTTCTATCGCAACCTCCAACTGGTCACGGGCCGACTGGAGCCTCGAACCGGTCGATCTCGAAGCTTCGCGCTCCAGTATTGCTATTGCCTGTCTACTATATTCACCCAGATCGCCTAGAAGAAATGCCGCATAAGCGAAGTCTTCACCCGAAAGTTCTGCGACAGCCCTATCGATGAGCGGAAGTGCGTCAAGCACGCACCCTCGACAATAATCCTCTATCTCGACAGGATGACCATCTACTACGAGCGGGCCGCCACGAGAGAAACCGCGAAGTATTTCGTGAACCATCAACCAGCCGTACTCGGGAATGTACCCGTTCGATCGCAATTCGCAAACAATAACGTCAGTAACTGCAGCCGCCGAAGTATAAAGATCTCCTTGGTTTACCACTTCCCCATCGAGCGCGCGGAATGCTTCTGCCCGCTGTTCTCTTGTACCCCGTAGGAGCCGCTGCAGGACTGACGGGACGCCCGATGCATCACCACTCAACGTTTCAAGCGCTTGCCAGTCCCACATCATTCGTACCTCTTGTTTCTACTAACGAACTACCAACGTCGGTCCTGTGGGACCTGTGACGGATTAATCCGAGTACGGCACCTTGCACAGAAGTCGGCTTCGTTCATTGAATCTGGATGAGCTGGGTGCCCGTACCGGATATTCTCAGGCAGCGACCCCCGGTCGGCAAGGTCATCTCGGGCGAGGTCCTCGGCACAGTGCGTTGACCCCCCCTTCTCTGATCGCTTCATGCCAACAGCGACGGCACCCGTGACACAGTCGACCGCGCCCACGATCATGACGTGTTTCCTCCGTTGCGTGTTCGACATACCCTCACGGGTTTCGTCTCTAGCCCTGTCAGCGATCGCAAAGCATTCATCATCACTAAGAGGACTGTCGTTGTGGACGAGGATTGCTTGGTCGCCTGCGAGGACGTGGTAGGTGTGCAGCTCATCAACGGTCAGGTTGTGGACGCGTGTAGTCGCAGTCCAACGCCTGACCGCAGAAACCTGAACGTGGACACCTGCCGAGGTCTGCAGCCACATGCCTGGCTGTAGCTGCCCCGCCGTGACCCACTCACCAAGCCGCGGAAGCCAGAACGGGTGATTGTCGGTTGCTGTGATCGCATCTGTTGCCGAGCCACCGGTCCCGTCGATGTCCACCGTGATCTTCACCAGGTGGCGGTCGCCATACCCAGTGATCAAAGTGGTGACGGGTTTGGCCTCCGTGCGCCCGGCTTTCGGATCGGTGGCCACGACCAGGTCCCCGATCCGGACCTGTTCGATCGGCTTTGTCGACCCATCAGCCATGAGCACCGGCGTTCCTGGCAGGAAGCTGCTTGGCCTTCGCAGGTTGCATGCGCCGGGTTCGCCAAGGCCGGGCACGCTGTCGACTGGAAGATCTGGTGCGACGGCGTCGATGATCTGATCGACCGCCTCATCCGCGGCGTTGTCAACTATTTCTTCGACTACGTCCTTTACGCAGCTGCGCCAGCCCGAACAGCCGTCGAAGCGTCCTGGTTCAATTCCGAACGAGTCAGCGCTGGAGTAGACGTCACCAACGTCGCCTAGCTGTTCGAGAACGAAGTCGTTCTTCTTCTGCGTTCCTTTGCTAGAGGTCTTCGGCTTACTGGTCGTAGGCTTTCGGTTGCTCGGCTTACTCGACGTCGGCCTACCGTTACCCGGCTTACTCGACGTCGGCCTACCGTTACCCGGCTTACTCGACGTCGGCCTACCATTGCCCGGCTTACTCGACGTCGGCCTACCATTGCCCGGCTTACTCGACGTCGGCCTACCATTGCCCGGCTTACTCGACGTCGGCCTACCATTGCCCGGCTTAC
>NZ_JBEZDO010000018.1:211572-218128 GCF_040648355.1 Nonomuraea sp. NPDC049152
GCTTACTCGACGTCGGCCTACCGTTACCCGGCTTAGGCGGTTGCTTGGCAGACCTGGCCGGCGTGGTGGCCTTCCCCCTCGCCGCCGCTGCCGCACGCTGCGCGGCAGCCTGAGCCGCTCGCTGCGCGGCAGCCTGAGCCGCTCGCTGTGCGGCCCGCGCTACCGCCGCTGCCGCAAGCCTCGCCGCGGCCGCGCGTGCCGCCGCAGCCGCCATCTGCTGGGCGATGCGACGGGCGATGATCTGCGCAGCTACGCGCGCGGCGGCGAACAACAACGGGATACAGATGGGGCAGTTCCCCGAAGGATCACTGAGCGAGAGTGGGTCGCCGTTCGCGTAGGTGTAGCGGTTGAGGTTGATCGAGGAGTATGGGCTGAGTGTGACGTCGTCACGGGATGCGAATCCGCCGGTGCCCGGCATGTACCAGCGCGCCAGCATGTTGACCTTGCCGGTGGCAGGGTCGGTGTACTCGCCTTGGTAGCCCATTCGGCGCTGAGTGCCTGTCCGAGCCAGCACCTTGCCGAAGGGGTCGTAGGCAGCCGAGTCCACCAGCGCGGATCCAGAGAAGGTGGCGACCATGTCGCTGTGCTGGTCGGACATCACGCCGAGAGCGGGATCAGAGCCCTCCTGCAGGCCGAGGAGGTTGCCATCCGGATCACGACCGTACTTCGCGATCACAGCACCATTGCTGTCAGTGACAGAGCTGATGTCGTTGTCGATACCTGAGTACAGGTAGTTCTCAGTCACGTTCTGGCGGGTGCGCGAAGTCAAGCGACCGAGCGCATCGTAGCCGTAGCTCGCGTCACCGTCGGAGATCATCCGATCGAAGGCGTCGAACGTCAGGCTCTTGGTGACCCCCGAACTGGTCTCGCTCTGCAGGGTGCCGCGCGGCGTGTACGCGTAGTCGGTTCCCGCGCCAGAGAGGAGACGGTTGCGCTCGTCGTAGACGAAGGTGTCCGCGCCTGCCTTGGTGCGATTCCCGGCAGCGTCCCACTCGTAGGTGACGAGGTTGCCGTCAGGACCCTTCCATGACGTCAGACGGCCAGCCTGGTCGTAACCATAGGTATTGGCACCCGCGCCTGCCGTACCAGTGGTCTCCTTGGAGACGAGTTGGTCGTCCTTGTTCCAGCCGTACTGGATCTTGGCAAGCTGGGCCCCGCTGCTGTTGAGCAACGTGTGACTGATCACCCGGTCCATCGCGTCGTAGCCGAAGCTCTGAGTGTTCGCCGGGTTGGCCGAGGTCAACGACTTTAGTCGGTCAGCCGTGTCGTAGTCGTAGGTGAAGGTGCGTCCGGTGACGGGCTCTGCGGCCGTCTTGAGGCGGTCGTCGGCGTCCCAGGTGAAGTTCGCCGTGCCGTTGGTGTCCGTGCGCTGAAGGGGGTTGCCCATGTCGTCGTAGTTGAACGCGGCGATTTGCTTGGTGCTCTTGGTGACCTTGGTGAGCAATCCACGGTCGTTGTACTCGAGGCTGTAGTCGCCGATGCCGGTCTGACGTCCAGCGAGGTCGTAGCCGAACGTCCGTTCCGACGTTGTGACGCTGGCGCCACTTCCGGTTTCCTTGGTCAGCCGACCCAAGTGGTCGAACTGCCTATCCATTTGGACGCCACCCGGCTTACGGACGCTGGTGAGATTGCCTCCAGCGTCGTAGACGTTGATCCAGGTGCGATCGGCAAGCGCTGGATGCGCCTGCGTCTCAGGCTCGATCACCGACTCGACCAGGCCGAGGCTGTTGTACGTCGTCCGCACGGTCTGGTCGCGGCCGTCGGTGGCGCGGGTGAGCTCTCCTGCCGCGTTGTAGCCGAAAGTCGTCGTGATGTTCTGCGTGTCAGAGACCGGTTCGACAACCTTCGTGATCATGTCGGTTGCGTCGAACGTACGTCTCGTGATCCGGCCTTCGCCGGAGGTCTCAGTTGTGGAGTTGCCAGCCAGGTCGTATCCATAGGCCACGGATCGCTGGATCTCACCGGCACTGTCGAGCTCTCTAACGACCGTGCGCCGTCCGGCAAGGTCGTACTCGGTCTGTGTCGCGTTGCCGAGCGGGTCAGCGGTCTTCGTCTCCCGCCCCGCAAGATCGTAGGCATACCGGGTGACGTCACCAAGCGAGTCGGTTACCGCGGTTACTTCTCCAGCTGCGTTGACGTCGAAAGTCGTGCTCCGATTGCCTGGCGCGATCTCCTTTACCTTGTTGTCGGCGCCGTCGTATTCGACGGCCGTGACGAGAGCAGTAGGCGTCGGCTTGCGTTCGATGATGGTGCTGGTGATCTGCCTGCCGAGATCGTCATACGTGGCTTGAGTGCGCGCGCCTGTCGGGTCGACGCTGGTCAGCAGTTCGCCCTGTGTGTCGTACTCGTACACCCATTGGCCGGCGGACTGCCCGGCTGGCGCCGGTTCGGTCACCCGTACACGGTTTCCGAGCGCGTCGTACTCCGTCACCCATGTGGAGCCACGCTCATCTACCAGCTTGGTGAGTCGACCCGCCTTGTCGTAGGTATAACCGACCGTCGGCGTCAGCGCGGTACCGCCAGGCTGCGTATAGACAGGCGATTTCTGGCTGACTTTACGGCCCAGCCGGTCGAACACCACGGTGGTGGCGCCGCCCTCAGCGTCCACGACGTTGGTCCTACGGCCAGCACTGTCGTATCCGAATCGAGTGCTCGGCCGCTCAGCGGCTGCTTCTGCGCCGTTCTTCTCCACAGTGACAGATGGCGCCTGGGCCTCGATCAACCGTCCGACAGCGTCATAGCGGAAGGTGGTCCGATAGGCAATGGGGTCGGCGTTCGCCGCATTGCCACGAGGATCTGTTTCTCCTACCAACAACCCGCGGTCGTCCACGGCCCAGGTAGTGACGATGTCGGAGTCACCATTGTTCACTGACCGCCGAATGAGCATGTCATCGATGTTGTACGCATATTCGACAGACTCAGCTCGTGTCGTCTCCACGGCGCTGAACGTCTTCTTCAGCAGGTTGTCGTTGGCGTCGTAGACATAGACGGCCTTGCGGGCCAGCCCAGTCGGATCAAAGGTTTCTGTCGTCACCCGGGCGGCGGCGTCATAGGCGCGGGTGATGGTTTCCTTCCCGTCACCGGTCACCCGCTTGGTGACGTTGCCCGCGGCGTCGTAGGTATTCGACTCCAGCACGACGTCCTTCGTCGTCGTCGCACCGTTGAGCTTGACGTCGTCCGCGAGGACCTGTGCGGTAAGGCCGTCATCAAAGTAGGTGTAGGACGTCTTCCGCCCCATCGAGTCGACTTCGGCTGCCAGTCGCCCTTCCGGGTCGTAGGAGTAGGCATCCAACACGAGGTCACGCGGCGCCTGCGGCGCGACCGGGCTGCCCGTCCAGTTCTTCAGAGTCCGAGACGCCAACTCCCCACGCGGGGAGTACGTGTAGTGGTAGAGGTTTCCCAGCTCATCGGTAACTGCTGTCTGTGCGCCAGTGTGATCCCAGGCGTAGCGGACGAGACCGCCCTCCGGCCCGGTCTGTGTCTCAAGGCGCCCGAAGTCGTCATAGGTGTAGGAGATGACTCGGTCAGGATCGCCCCCTGTGAGATCCACCGCGGTCTCGCTGACCGCCAGCCCGTCCTGGTTGTATTCGTACTTGGTCTGTGGCGTGTGCGTGACGTTCGTGATCTCGTTTTTCACCGCAGCACCGGTGTGCGTGAGGATACGACCCAACCCGTTGTAGGTCATGGTCGTCATCACGCCTTGCGGATGCGCTTGCGAGATCTCAGTGCGGGAGATGACTCTCCCGATCGCGTCATGGCCGTACTTGATGCGTAATCCACCGCGGTCGGCTTCCTCCGCGAGGTCGCCCGACGCCGTGTAGCGGTAAGTGGATTCCTTGCCCTTAGCGTCGATCTCCGCTTTCACCAGTCCCGCAGGCGTCCACCCACCACCATCGGCCGCCTCGCTACCATCGGTGTACGACAGCTGCGTTGATCGTCCCTGCGGGAAGTCCGCAGTCGCAGGGATAGTCTCCTTGATCTCCTCGCCGTGCTGGTTGTACTCCCAACGGGTGGCGTAAGTGTCATCGGTGCTCCTGGAAGAACGAGCATCCCGATAAACAATGATCTTGTCATTGCGTGGATCGAAGACCTCGTCCTTGTTCAGGTAGTACTCGCTAGACGCGGTCTGGCAATTGTCAACAAACCGGCATCGCTTCACACCGATGGTGTTACCGCGCAGATCATGGAATAGTTCCGTCACGTTGCCGTTGCGGTCGATGACCTTTGCGGGGTAGCCGCCGCTGTCGTACTCGTACCGCGTGACCTTGCCTAGCTGGTCTGCTTCCGAAACTGGTCGGTATCCGCGGGTGGCGTCGACCACATACGTGAGCGTGCCCTGGTTCGGATCTGTGGTCACGATTGTGGCGTGGGCCAGCCCGTCCTGACCGTCGCTGAATCTAGTGAACTGGATGGCGCTGAGCTTCCACGTACCGCCATTGCGATCCGTGTGAGTGAGCAGGCGTCCACCGTCTGCGTCGAAGGCGTTGGACGCCCAGATCCGGCCCGAGGGCAGGGTGTGCTTAGTCAGCTGCGGCTGGACCAACCTGGCAGCATAGTGTGTGCGGATCTCAGCCAGGCCCAGCGGCTTCCCATACACAGCGACCTCGTCGATCTCCCCAGCGAAGGGGAATGGGCCAGCATTGGTCACGGAGGCGGGCCAGGACGGCGAGGCGTAACCGTATCCGATCTCCGCCTCGCCTTGGTCCAGGTGCGTGATCTCGCCCGCGAGCGTGCCGGCGCTCTGACCGTCCAGGAAGAGAGTCTGCGTGTTTTCCGCTCCCGTCAGGACCACGTGATGCCAGTTGCCATCATTCACCAACATCGTGGAAGTGATCGGCTTGGCGGTGCCCGTGTAGAACTGGCCGCGCAGCTTGCCATCGGTTCCGACGTAGACGACGGGTGTGAAAGTGCTCCTGCCGGTGTTGTGGTAGCCGATAACGGTGCCCGAGCCGGTGGTCTTGAACCACGCTTCGACCGCGAGCAGGCCGCCGCGCCCGTTAATCGCGCCGGAAGGGAGACGAACGTAGCTGGAGTTAGCGGTGCCAGCGAAGCGCATCGCGCCGTTGCTGGTTCCGGCCAGCGCGCCCGGGGTGGTTCTGGTGACGTCGGCTGTAGTCCCGGCAAGAATAGCGTCGGTGTCGACGTTCCATCCGGCCGAGCTGGGCACCTTTGCACCGACCGTGGTCGCGGCCGCGTCGCCCAGGCGCCAATAGCCGGTGGGCTCGGCGTTAGTGATCACGCTCCGGTAGCGGGAGGCCGGAGTATAGGTGTAGGTCGTGCAGGACTCACCGGCGCCCGGCGCGCACACCGTTGTGAGCAGGTCACCGCTGTAGGTGTAGGTCCAGGTGAGCGGCGTGCCGCCGACGGAGTCTGTGGACACAGTGGTGACGTGGTTGCCGGTCCACGTGAAGGTCAGCGAACGGCCCCCGGTGGCGGTCACCTTGGACAGCTTGCCGTCGGCGCCATAGACGAGATCCTGCGTTCGGTCGCGGCGGTCGCTGACCTTGATCAACCGACCGGAGGCGTCGAACCAGTAGGAGGTAGAGGACTTGTCCATTAACCGCCAACCGCCAGCATTGACCTCGGCGAGCGTGGCGTAGGTGCCGGGCGGAGCCGCGTAGGTGCCATCGCCCTTGGCGGCGAAACGCAGTTGACGGCCATCCGGGTAGGTGACCAGCAGGGTGTAGGTGTGCGGTTCCGGCAGGATCCGGGTGTCCCAACGCGTGCTCCAGCCCGCACCAAAAGCACCGTCCGAGCGCGGGTCGAGGCCGTTGTAGGCGCGTGTCACCGCAAGCGGCAGTCCGACGGTGGGCACACTGGCGTCGGTGATCGATTGCGTGTAGTTACCCGTTACATGATCGAACTCACGACCGCCGGTTCCGGTAGCCAACAGCGAGTTGATACTTCCTTGGTCCGGAGAAGTGGTGAAACTACGCCATGGCGAGGTCACTGCCGCGTAGCTTGTGGACGCCTTGACTTGCCACCAGTACGTCTGGCCCCACTTAAGCCTTGCCGCCGGTACCTGCCAACTCCATGAGGTTTCCCATGATGCAGAACTGTCGCACCATTTCCAGGCATCCGGCTTGCCCTCACACACTTGAAACCAGTAGGAAACGGCTAGCGAACTGTCTCCTGGCTTTGCATGTGCCGCCAACGCGGGTTGAAGGGTACCAACCTGCGAATTGTCCAAAGGGGAAGTCCATTGCCACACGGCTGCTTCCACCCGCATGGACTGCCACGCCGACCACGCACCCGTCGCGCCACCCTCAGCGATCCCCCGAACACGCCACTGCACCCGCCAGCCATCCGACAACTTCCCAGCCGGCACATCGGCATTCAACGTCAAATAATTCGACCAGAAAGACGAGTCAGTATGCGACCAGATCAACCCTGAACCCTGCGACGGCACAGCCGGATCATGCTGAACCTCAACAGCCAACTTCACATTACGATCATCAGGATCATTCACCTTCGCATGAAGCCGCGGCGTCAACGAAGAAGCCACCCACGTACCCGACGACAACGTCCCCGGCGAAACCGCGAAGTTCGACACCGA
>NZ_JBEZDO010000019.1:0-45447 GCF_040648355.1 Nonomuraea sp. NPDC049152
TCCCAGCACACCCGGACCCGCCTATTGGCGGTAACGCTACAAATCCCCTCGATCACACTGCGGCATCACGGGCAGAGGCTCGCGTAACGCACTCTGAGGAAATCGTCCGCCGCCCTGTCACACTCACGCGCCGCGCGGGGTCGACGTATCAGAGACGCAAGACACCCCGCCGGAGCAAGCCCGCACCGGCATCCCCCCTGATGAGGAGCGCTTCTGATGTCCACCACCTATGTCGTCATCACCATCCTGGCCGCCGCCTGGGTGGGTTTCTCGGCCGCCTCCATCTTCTTCCGCGCCAAGTGGGTCGTGGAGCCCTTGGTCGAATACGGTGTCCCCCGCGCGTGGTGGTCCTGGCTCGGTACGGCCAAGGCCGCAGGGGCGGCGGGCCTGCTGGTCGGCCTGTTCGTGCCGGTCATCGGCGTCCTGGCCGGGATCGGCCTGGTGCTGTACTTCACCGGGGCCGTCGTCACCGTGGCCAGGGCGCGCTCGTACTCGCACATCCCGTTCCCTCTGCTGTACCTGGCGCCGGTGGTCGTCTCCATGGCGCTGGGGTTCGCCGCTTGAGCTGCCCGCCCTGTTCATGGGTGTGGAATGCGACCCAGCACACCAGCAGGGCCGGCGCGAAGACCGTCAGTCAGGCCAGCCGGAGCCGTCGGGGACGGTGTGCAGCCCGTGCACCGGGGCGGCGCAGCGGGTCGAGCAGCAGCAGGGCCGCCCCGCACTGGGCGAGACCGAAGGTGACGGCCGCGAGGGTGGGCGGGGTCGCCGCCGTCAGCGCCGCGAAGCCCAGCAGGAACCACAGCGGCGACCACACCAGCTTGGCCGGGGCGTTCACGGTCCCCGGGTCCGCGCCGGAGGCGAGCATCACCACCGCCACCACGCTCCACACCGCCAGGACGGCGGCGACCGGCCGAAACAGCCGCAAGCGGGAACGTGAAGTGCTGACCCTCCTCGGACGCGGCCTGTCCAACGCCGAGATCGCCGCCGATCCGTTCGTCAGCGCCGCCGCCACCGTCAAGGCGTAAGCGACACGGCTGCTCGCCGCGCTCGACGCGCGCGACCGGGTCCGGCTCGTCATCATCGCCTACGAGGCGGGCCTGGCGTCCCGTACCGGACCGGTGGGACAGCGGAATCGTCCGTGCGGCCGCCTCGCTGACGTCAATACCGAGCCGCCCCAGTCGGTTCTTCCTTCAGATCGAGCCGAGGTCGAATACCCGCGGATGCGAACTGGCGCCACCGGCCAGGCGTTCGCGCCAAAGACGACTGGCATGCATTGGCACACGCGATGGAGCGGCGTTCGATATGGTCCGTACTGCTGGCCGGCAGCAGACAACCAGGCCTGCGGGGATAAGGTTCGTACGACATGCGCGTGACTGCCGAAGTATGCCGACCTGCGACGCCCACGTCCGGTGACGAAAGCGTCCGAGTTCGTCTTCACGTATAGATTTGGGAGCATGATCGATGGCTAAGCAGATCATAGAAACCTTCGTCGATGACCTCGACGGCAGCACCGCCGAGAGGACCACCAAGTTTGCCCTCGACGGCGAGAACTACGAGATTGATCTCTCGGCGGAAAACGCCGACAAGCTGCACGCGGCGCTCGCCCCGTTCATCATTAAGGCCCGGAAGGTCGTTCAGCCCCGCAGCGTGCGAGCCGGGCGGGGCGGGACTCGCGGTAGCGCCGCCATGAGCCGTGAGAAGAGCGCCGAAATTCGCCAGTGGGCCAAGGCTCACGGCCTCCAAGTCAGCGAGCGGGGCCGTATCTCCTCCGCAATCGTCGAACAATACGAAGCCGCCCACTAGTCCTGACGATGCGCGGCAGAACAACTCGTCAAAGCCTGACGGCGCTTGAAATTCAAGAGTAGGCATCGCGCGCCACGCGGTCAGCCGTGGTCATCTCGGCGCAGGCCGCGTTCACCGGGCCGAGGCCCGGCTCCACGTAAGGGAGCCGGGCCCGGTTGTCAGCCGACGGCGTAGGCGCGAATGATCGTTTGCGTCAGTGCGGCACCTGCGGTGTCGGTCGCCATCGCACGGAGCGAGACGAACCCGGGCGTGCGCGGGTTCGGCACGGCGGCGGTCCAGCCCGTGCCGGTGCGGACGACCGGGATCCGGTGCCAGGTGGTGCCGTCGTCAGTGGACACCTCCAGCCGGACCGACGTCACCTCCGCTTGAGCGGAGCCGGGGTTGCGTCGAAGACGAGGGACGTGCCGACCTCGAGACCGCTCTCCCATTCCAGCCCGGGGGTCCGGTAGTGGGTGAGAGTGCCGGGCAGCTTGATCTCCCCGACCAGCCATCCCAAGGAGTGGGCCGGCCAGTCGGTGAAGCGGAATCCGGCGAGGGGCCTGCCCGTTGCCGCCACCCCGGAGGCCCGGTAGGTCGCGGTCACCTTCGCCAGGTCCTTCTGCCTGGCGTTGTAGGTGGGGTCCTCGGGGATGCCGTCGGCGTGGCGGTGGACCAGCGCGATCTTCGCCGGCTTGCCCTCGCGGGCGTCCACCGTCACCTGCTGGTCACCGCCATCGACCTTCACCGGCTGGTCGGCGATCGTCGTGATCCACTTCCCGTCGACCTTCTCGGTGGTCTCGGTGAAGAGGTTCCAGTCACCCTCGGGCAGCCGGATCTTGGCCACGCCGTTCTGCACGGCCAGCGGGTGGACGATCCCGGTCTTCGCGTCGTAGACCTCACTGACCCTTGGGTCGACCGGCTGCCCCTGTCTGCCGGTCGCGGTGATGGAGGCTGACCGGGGCGTCACCGCTGTTGGCGTAGGTGATGGTCTTGGTCGCCACCCGCTCGCCCGTGCCGTTCCACGGGAAGGCCGCCCACACGTTGCCGGATGTGGCCGCGACCTGCTGCTTGAGCCCGCGGACCAGGTCGACCAGCCCCGCGCCCTGCTGGTAGAGCGTGGCGTCCCGCACCGGCTTGGCGCTGCCGACGAGCGCCGCCTTCAGCCGCGCGCCCGTCCAATCGGGGTGACGCTGGGCCAGGATCGCGGCCGCTCCCGCCACATGCGGCGTAGCCATCGAGGTGCCGCTCATCGACCGGTAGGGGCCGTCGGCGGTGCCTGACGCCGCGGCGGCCACGACGTCCACACCGGGCGCGGTCACGTCCGGCTTGATCGCACGTCCCTGCCGGGGCCCGGCTCGACGCGGTGCAGGCGGCCGGTGACGATGACGCGGTCGCCGGTGATCAGGGTCACGCTGTTCGCGGCGCCTGCGCCACCTGGTTGCTCGGTGCTCACCTGTCGCGGTTCGTCCGGAGGACCCGAGGGCGGCGTGATCCCGGCCGCTCCAGCCAGGAGAACAGCGATGAGCGACTTGCCTAACGTCATGAGCTACCTCACGCGGGAAAGACGATCTTTCCTCTTGTACGCCGAAGGCCCCGATCGAGTTCTCGCCCCCACCGCCCGAGCATCAGGACCACGCTCAGCGGACCCGCCGAGAATCGTGTCCCGAACCCGCGGCGACGATATCCCACGCATCAATGCAAATACGCTCGGTATACAGGGAAGCGCGTTCTTCCGCTGATCCGCCCCAGGATCTTAGTAGTCGCCCATGGCAAAGGCAAATCACGGCACCTCTTATGGGAATCGCTCCTAATGGGGACTGGGCCGTGGAACCGTCTCCGCGTTATGTCCAGCACAATTACCCAGTCATTAGATGACCGGCTCCGGACGCCAAGAAGCCGATAAACACCCAGGTCAGCGGCAGTATGTTCCGCTACACAGCCTCGGCGGGACCCAGATACGGGCACAGGGATTTTTCCTTCCAGGGCGCCGTGTGTATTGTCGTACCTGGCTCCGGAGCGCAGATGTGATTGACGAGGACAAGGTTTAAGGTTGCATGAGATGGGATGGAGAAGAGTGACGAGTCCGCTACTGACTTGTCGTTTAGTTAATTGACCGCATCGCCTCTATTTCACGCTATCCGCTAGGTAATTCTGGGCACAGTACGAACGGCCCGTCCTTGCGCTCGCCGTAAGGGTTCGACGCGCGCCGCGTCGCCCACGAGCCTCGTGCCGTCGCCGAGCCGATCGAGGGGCGCCCGCCCCGGCCACCGCGGCGAAGGAGTCCCTCACACTGACCATTTGGCAGCGGGGTGCCGCCCGCGCGGTGCGCGTTCGGCGCCCTCCCGCGTGCCCGCACGCGGTTGCCGACAGGAGTTCACATGAGAAGAACGCACATGACGCAGAACGTCGACCGGGAGAGCCCGGTGTTCCGGTCGATCGCCGAACGAGTGACCACCATCGACCAGGCCGTCCCGCGCATGACCGTCGTTCCCGCCACGTTGGACACGCCGTTGACCGTCCCGGCGTTCCTGGAACTGGCCGGCAGCCTGGCCGGCTTCCCCTTCGTGAAGGTCGTGGTGGACCTCGACGAGTCGCGGTTCCACTTCATCGACAGCACCGGCAATCCGCTGCACGTGCAGTACATCGCCGAGCACATCCTCGGCGAGCCCGTCGAGGATGTGCTGCGGGACATCGACACCTTCAACCACAACGTCTACGTCCGTCCCGACCGGCGTTTCCTGCTGGGGCTGATCGCACTGCACAGGCGGCCGGACGAGGACGACGGCGAGGAGCAAGTCCTCCTGTCGCTGGAGACGGTCGAGGCCGACACCATGCCCGCGGACCTGCTGCTGTCCTTCTACCGGTATGTCCGCGAGCACCTCCACCCGTCGGTGCCGCTGTTCCTCAAGCCGGCCAACCATCTGCAGGAAGCCCATGTCGCCGACATCCCGAGGGAGGAGTTACCTCGCCTCCTCGCCCACGAACTGCTGTCGCAGGCGCCGTTCGTGCCGCTCAACCCCGGCACCGTGTACGGCAGGCTCCGGGTGTTCCGGTCGGCGGCCGACTATCGGGCGGCGGCCGACACCGTGGAATGGCACGACGTCATCGTCATGCCGCGCGTGCCCGACGACATCCCCCGGGTGTCCGGACTGATCAACACCGAGCACACCACCCCGCTGTCCCACACCAACGTGCTGGCCACCGGGTGGGGCATCCCCAACGCCATCCAGACCGACTTCCTCGACCGGCTCGACCACTCCGGCCTGGACGGCCGGTGGGTGAAGTACGAGGTTGACCCGGGTGCCGCCGAGGTCCTCGTCGAGGCGGCCGAACCGCCCGCCGCCGTCGACTCGCGACCGCCCTGGACAGCCGAGCGCGTCACGCTGGAGAGACCCGAGACGGGCGCCACCGCGATCACTCCGCTGTCGCGGCTGCGCGTGGGCGACCACTACCGCTTCGGCACCAAGGCCGCCAACCTCGGCGAGTTGTGCCACGTGCTGGAGCACGGCTCCCGCCGCTGGCTCGGCTTCTACCAGATCCCCCGCCCGCCGAGGGCCGATCTGCTCGGCTATCTGGCCCGGCGCCTCGACGTCTCCGGTCCTGCCGACGAGGCCGCGCTGTCCGCCGCCGCCGAGCGCCTCCTCAGGCGGCACGTCGAGGTGCCGCGGGGCATCGCGCTGCCGTTCTCGCTGCAGCAGGAGTTCCTGGAGTCCTCGCCGCGGATCCAGCAGACCATCGGCCGCATGAAGATGGCGCTGGAAGCCGGCACCGACCACGTCGACGCGCTCTGCGCGGAGTTGCAGCGGCTGATCACCGAAACGCGGCTGCCCGAGGACATTCGGCAGCAGATCGATGACGCCATCGTCGCCCACTTGTCGGGCGTCGGTCAGTTCGTGGTGCGCAGTTCGTCCAACGCGGAGGATCTGGCGGGCTTCTCGGCGGCCGGGGTCTACGAGTCCGTCCTCCACGCGCGCACGCTGGACGCGATCGCCGACAGCGTCAAGGAGGTGTGGTCCTCACTGGTGTCGGCGCGCAGCGTGCGGCTGCGGCAGCAGGCGGGCATCCAGCTGGAGGACTGCTACATGGGTGTGATCGTCCAGGAGTTGGTGGACGTTCCCCTCGGCGGCGTGCTGGTCACGTGCAACCCTGCCGACCTGCGGGACTTCCGGAATGTCTACGTCAACATCTCCGCGGGCTCGGTCGTCGACGTCGTCGCCGGGACGGGAGCGCCCCTGCAGCACCTCTACAACACAGTCGAAGGTGGCGGCCGGACGATCTCGCTCGGGTCGGCGCGGTCCGATCTGGACGCCGACACGAAGGACGCTCTCGCGCGCCTGGCGCTGATCGGCCGCCTTCTGCAGTCTCATTTCTCCCCTGACTACCTCTACGGGGTTCCCGTCGACATCGAGTGGGCGCTGGACGGCGAACGGATCCGGCTGCTGCAGATCAGGCCCTACCGGGCCGGGTCATGACGGCGGGCGTCGCGCCGGCCGCCCAGCGGGTCATCAGGACCTTCAACGGGTTCAAGCTGTTCACCGGCCTGCTGTGGTGGCTGCCCGTCTTCTACGTCTACCAGCGCGACAGCGGCCTGTCCGATGCGCAGATCTTCACCATCCAGAGCATCTACTACCTGGCCTTCTGCCTGCTGGAGATACCGACGGGCGCGCTGGCCGACCGCTTCGACTACCGCCGTTTCCTCCAGGCCGGAGCCGCTGTGCTGACGGCGGCCAACCTCGTCCCCGTCCTGTGGCCCTCATACGCCGGATTCCTGACCCACTTCCTGCTCATCGCGCTCGGCAATTCGCTGGTCTCCGGCGCGGGCAGCGCCTACCTGTACGAATACCTGCAGCGCAGCGACTCCGTCGCCGCCTACCAGCAGGCCGAGGGCAGCGGACGCGCCTACACCCTGACCGGCCGCATCGTCTGCCTGCCGGCCGCCGGCGTGCTCATGCAGTGGTACGCCCCCTCGCCGTACTGGCTCTCGGCCGCCTGCAGCGCCGTCGCCGTGGTGCTCGCACTACGGCTGCCCGCCTTGCCCCCGGGCGGCGGCGAGCGCGGCGCAGAACCGCGGCGGTCGCTCCGCGAGCAACTCCTCGCCGGCAGGGTGCTCCGGCGGTCTCCGGTGCTGGTGCTGCTCATGGCCCAAGGGGTGGCGGTCTTCACACTCGTGCGAATCGGCCAGGCCAACCTCTTCCAGCCCATCCTGACCGTCAAGGATCTCCCGCTGGCGGGATTCGGCGTCGTCATGGCGGTGACCACGGTCTTCGAGCTGGCGGGGGCGACCCGCTCGACCTGGCTGCGGCGTTTCGGTGATGTTCGGGCCGTGTTCGCGCTCACCGCGGTCATGGCCGCAGCCCTGGCCCTGCTGGTGCCCGCGGGGCTGACCGGCACGCTGATCTGCCTGTGCGTCTTCTCGCTGGCGTCAGGCCTGATCTTCCCCATCCAGCGGCAGTTGATCAACGGCGCCATTCCGGACTCGCGGCACCGCGCCACGCTGCTGTCCCTGGAATCGCTCGTGGATCGTTCCGTCTGCGCCCTGGTCGTGCTCGCGCTGGGTGGATACCTGTCCCGGGGCGCGATGAACCTGTTCCTGATCCATGTCGCCGTCGGCACGATCGTGCTCATGGCGGCGCTGGCCGTACTGGTCCGTCTGATGCGCCGGCGGCGGCACACCGCCGCGGAGCCGCACACGGCCGCGAAGGAGAACGTCGCGTGAACAAGATTCTCTACGTCTACGCCAAGGGCGGCGCTCCGCTGGAGCACGCCTTCCCGCGCATCGCCGCCTGCGGCGAGCTGCACGTGCTGGCGCTCATGCCGCTGCCGGCAGCGGGCGAGGAGCGTTGGCGTCCGTGCTGCGCGAGCATCACCGAGGCCCACTCCGGCGTCGCCCGGGGCGACGTCGTCACCGAGGAGATCGTGCGGCACGCCAAGGCCATCGGGGCCGACGCCGTCGTGACGCTGTCGGAGTTCGCGGTACTGGCAGTGGCGCACGCCGCCGACCGGCTGGGTCTGGCCGGCGCCGGCGCCGTAGCCGCCGAAGGGGCGCGCGACAAGCGGCTCATGCGTGAGATCTGGGCGGCCGCCGGGGTCCCCGTCCCCGGATTCCGGCGGGTCTCCTCCGAGGAGGACCTGCGTACCGCGCTGACCGAGCTCACGCCACCGGTGCTGCTCAAGCCGGCATGGGGCGCCGGATCGATCGCCCAGCTGGTCCTCTGTTCGCCCGGCGACGTGTCCGCCGCGTGGGCGCAGGTGGGCGCGGCCCTGGACAAGGGCAAGCAGGTGGGGATGAGGGAGCTGTACGAGACGGAGGCGGATCACCACCTACTCGCCGAGGAGATCGTCGACGGTTCGACCGACGGCTGGTATGACGGTCCTGGCTACGCCGACTACGTGAGTGTCGAGGGGATCGTCGCCGACGGGGTCTACCACCCGCTGTGCATCGCGGCGCGGCTTCCCCCGATCCCGCCGTTCAACGAGGTGGCCAGCTCCATGCCCTGTGTCCTGCCCGAGCCGCTGCAACGCAGGATCGAGGAGGTCTCCCGTCGGGCCGTGGACGCCCTGGGGCTGGGCACCTGCGGCACGCACACCGAGCTGAAGCTGCGCGCCGACGGGCAGCTGACCGTCATCGAGACCGGCGCGCGATTCGGCGGCGTCATGATCATCAAGCAGATCGAGGAGGTGTTCGGGCTCGACCCGATCGCCATGCTCGTACGGCAGCTCCTCGGTGAACGGGTCGTCTATCCCGACCGGATGCTCACAGCGGGAAACGGCGCGGCCGCGTCCGTGGTCGCCGTCCCCGCCGACGCCGCGGGAAACCCCTGGCGCAGCACGCCGGTCTGGTCGCCGCGCACGGTGAACTGGCCGGACATCCTGTCGCCCGGCAGCGCCATCGAACCGGTCGCGGCCTTCGACCTGCCTGCGGGCAAAGCCGTCCCGGCCTATGACCCGGCCGCCGGCGTCGCCAACTGGCTGGGCGTCTTCATGCTCACCGCCGTTGACGCCGAAACGCTGCTGCGTGACTGCAACGCCGTGCTCAACGGCCTCGAAGAGGGCCTCAACCGGTCCGCTCTCGCGTCAGGCGGCCTGGGCGAGCGTGATGATCCCCGCTCCCACGAGGGCCGCCGCCCACATCCTGTCCACGTTGAACCAGGCCCGGCGCAGGAAGGTGAGTCCGGCCACCTCGTAGACGACCACCGCGACGGTGCCGGCCACCGCGAACATGGCCAGCGTGTGGAGGGCGGCCACGCCCAGCCCGCCGGAGATCGCGTGACCTCTGTGCAGTCCGGTGAAGACCGGGATCAGCATCAGCCCGGCGCCGTGGGCGGACGACATCAGGAAGGACCACGCGGCGAGCTGGGGCAGTGACAGTCGCATGCCCACCCAGCGGAAGTGCCGCTTGGACAGGAGCCGCCACAGCCCGAAGCCGACCAGCAGCACTCCCCCGGCGACCGACAGCACGGTGCCGGTGACCAGCGAGCCGGTGGCGCCGACGACGAGCGCGACCAACGCCACCGACGCGAGGTGGCCGGCGGCGATGACGGGGAGCGACTGCAGCAGCTGGTCCCTGCTGCGCTCCTGCAGGCCACGCGCCACGGCGAAGAGCCAGCCCATGGCCGGGTTGAGGCCGTGGAAGGCGCCCAGCAGGATGACTGCCGCGATCGTCATGGATAGCAGTAGGAGTCGGAGGAGGCGTCGCCTCCCTGCAGCCGCACCTGGTGGACGCGCAGGCCGCGGAAGTCGTCGCCGTGCGGGAAGAAGCGCTCGTCGAAGGTGAACGAACCGGTGTCGATCTTCGCCATCCAGGCTCCCACTCCTTCGGGGTAGAACTGGTCGTCCCAGGAGCTGTAGAGGGAGTTGCTGACGTAGACGCGCTGCCCGTCGCGACTGACCTCGACCATCTGCGGGCCGCCGCGCAGGGGCAGTTCGGGAGCGGCGGGGTGGGCCGCCTGCCGTACGATGCCGCCGATCTTGAGCGAGGCGGTCTCGACGGGATGGAAGGGGTCGGAGACGTCGAACCGCTTGAGCTCGCCGGTGCCCCAGCAGGAGACGTACAGGGACGAGTCGTCGACCGCGAGGTCGATGTCGGTGATCAGCGGCGGCACCGCGCCGAACGGCTTCAGCACCGGCGGCAGGTCGTCAGGAGAGGCGGGCTCGGCGGGGATCTCGATCACCTTGCGCACGTGCCAGCGGCCGCCCTCGTCGAACCAGAGCCAGACCGAGGCGGACAGGTCCTCCACGCTGATGACCACGGAGGCGAACCCGTAGGTCTTCGTCGGGTCGTGCGCGGGCCGCAGCTCCAAGGCGATCTGGTGTTGGTCACCGAGATCGACCTCCTGCACGTGGCGGCGCTTGCGGAGGTCCCAGAAGTGCAACCTGTGGCCATATTTCCGGCCGAGCAGCAGCTCCCCCACCAACCCGTCCTCGAACATCGAAGGAGTGCCCCACTCCGAGCTGATGAGGACGTCGTGGGTGATGTGCCACCAGAAGTCATAGGCGAAGTACTGCGGCCCGCGATCGACCTCCCAGCGGCCGAGCACGTCGAAGGAGTTGTGGTCGAGGATCGCTATGCCTCCGGGCCCGTCCTCGCCGTTGGCCCCGCCCATCGCGGAGAGGTAGATGCCTTCGGGGCCGCAGTGCACGGTGTGCGGGCGTGAGTAACCGGCGCGCTTGGCCAGCTCGCCGGGCTCGATCACCTTCACGATCTCCGGGCTCACCCTGTCCTTGGTGTCGAGGATGTAGATCCGCGACGAACGCAACCCGGGGACGACCAGGAAACGGCGCTCGATGTGCGGGTGCGGCGCGTAGGGACACAGCGCGCTGCTGCAGGCGTTCCACCCGAAGTGGTGCAGCTCGTCACCGGTGTACGCCATCTCCGTCCAGCCGACGACCGTGCCGTAGTCGGCGGAGCCAGGATCGGTGTCCAGTACGGCTATCGCATCGGGCCTGGCGGCCGAGCGATCCAAGGCCGCGACATAGGCGAGCCGCTCGGGAGGGGCGTCCGCCGCGTCCCGAGCCGATGGATAGAAGGTCGGATCAGGTGTCCAGAGGGCCATGACTCCAGCGTCCCTCCATTCCCGGGCCGACCAGGTAAATTTCTCGTCTGGACGGAGGCCGGGGCCCGACGCTGACCGGGCCGCGCCTGGATGGGTGGGAACCGCCGCACGACCGGGCTCCTGGAGAACCTCTCGGTGTCAAATCGTCCCGCAGGGGCAGATGAGGCGACGCGCCCAGCGACCAGCAGTTATGGAGCCATACGTGCCGATCTTAAGTCGCCGTCCCGTGCCGCCCAGGGAGCCTGACCAGGAGAAGCATGCCCCCAGAGCGGGCACGACGTGGAAGCGGATCGTGGTGGCGTCGCTCGCCCTGGCCGGCCTGGCGGTGTTCGGGGCGGTGCTCGTGAAGCTGACCCTGACCCCCGTGCCGGGCGCCGCCGACGAGGCCACCGGCAACGTCGAACCCGGCGCGAGCCTGCGGCTCTACCTGGACCGGCCCAGCGTCAAGGCCGCGCTGACGCAGGTCGGCGGCAACCTGGCACTGATGATGCCACTGGGCGTCATCCTGCCGGTGTTGTCGAAACGACTACGCGGCCCCGTCCGCCTCGCTCTGATCGTGGGTCTCTTCTCGCTGTCCATCGAGGTCGTTCAGGGCTTCGTCGTCATCGGCAGGGCCTTCGACGCCGACGACGTCCTGCTCAACGCCGCCGGTGCCGTACTGGCCTACTTCCTCGTCGGGCGCAGGCTGTCCCGCCGGCTCCGCCCCGGGTCCGAACCGTCCGACCCATGACGGCTCGTTCGCTCGCTCGAGCTCGGATCGCGGAGTCGGGGATCGGGCGCTCAGTCGGGGAAGCCCCGGAAGACGCCGTCGTCGTCCACGTTGTCGGCGAACTCGGAGAAGTCCATGTTGGCGATGGAGAGGTTGGCCTGGATCGACGGGAGTTCGGCGGGGATGACACGCATGGTCCGACCGTGCTCTTCGACCAGGTCGATGACCAGAAGCGGCAGCTCGGCCGATGCGGTCGTGGTCTCGTCGACCACGACGAGGATCGAGTTCTCGTAGCCGTCAGGGACCAGTGCCAGGATGTCCTGGGGCGCGAGGTCCTGGTAGGCGGCGTCTTCGAGGACCCGCACCTCGTCCATGTACTCCTCGACGAAGCCGCCCGTACCGGATACGCCGATCGCCGCGCGGACGGCCTCCCACGCGTCCTGACGGGAGAAGTCGGTGCGCAGCACCAGCATGGCTTGGGCCTCGGGCAACACGTCCATCGACTGATCTTCCTCCATTCGGGGCGCACGACGAGATGAAGCGGACCGTCAGGGCGACCGGCCAGGAGGTGGTCTGGCCCGGCGCCCGCTACGGGCTCGGGATCGGCTCACGCCCGCTGTCCTGCGGCGGCGTCTACTGGCACCACGGCGGCGACGACTACGGCTACAAGACCAGGACGGGCGTCACGGCCGACGGCAGGCGCGGCGTCGTGGTCTCCATGAGCACGCAGCTGGGCGACAGGCGTTCGCTGGAGCAGGAGAAGGCCGCGGGCGACCTGATCGACCGCGCCCTCTGCGACCGCCCCTGAGTTCCCGCCCGAGGCTCCGGTTACGAGGATGGGCGACGAACCGTCCGGGCGGCGTGATAGATCTTGCGGACCCGAAACCGTGATCAACAACGCTCGGACGGTGAGTCCAAGATGAAGATCAAGAAGGTCGCTCGCGCCGCCGCGCGGCTGGCGGTCGACCCTCCCGAGTGGCTCGACCGGTTGCGCGCCGATGCAGGCGCCACAGCCCTCGGAGTCACGTGGCTGGACGCCGACGCTCTCCGCGAGGAGACCGCGGAGAGCGAGGAAAGCGTCTTCGACGGCATCATGCACACCGAGGCGACGCTGCGGCACGTCCACGAGAACCGCCCGCACATGATGCGCGTCGCGTCGGGGCCCGAGTACGCCGGCAAGCAGGGCTTCGAGACCAAGGCCGCCTGGTACGTCGACACCCGCGACCCCACCGGGCTGCTGCTCGCCGCGTCGAGCTCCTACCCCACGTTCCTGTGGATCCCGGCTGACGGCACCGTCGAAGGGATGCGCCGCGCGCTCGGCGGGCTCTTCCCGTCGCCCCGGCCGACCCGCGCCACTCTGCCCAGGACGGCCAGGGGCTTCATGGGGTACGCCGACCAGATCGGCGTGCCGAACGTCTACAACGGCGAGTTCGTGCCCATCGACGGCCTGGAGCTCGACCGGTACTACGCGATGAACACCTTCACCGAGGTGCATTCGTGGGGCAGCGGGGTGTCCGACGACCCCTACCCCGAGGAGTTCCTCCCGCCGATCCAGTTCCTCGGGCTCAGTGAGGGCTACATGAAGCAGAGCCCGGGTGTGCCGTCGATGACCTGGCGCACCTCGGCCTCCGGCTCGTACCTGAGCATCGAGGCGCACATGGGCAAGCTTTTCGTCGCCGAAGCGCGCTACCGCCCCAACCCGAACCCTGAGGTGATCGAGAAGCTGAACGCCGAGTTCGGCTCGACGTTCCCCGTCGATCTGCCCGTCGACGTGGTGGGCGCCCTGCTCGGCTTCGACTTCCGGCCCCTGGAGCTGTGGGAGGAGGAGCTGGCCGTGGAGGAGGATCCCGGTCACGTGCTCGGCCAGATGGAGATCGCGATCGCTCTCGCCCACGGGGATCTCGACGCCGTCGACCGGCTCAGGCCGTACTTCTCGCACGAGACTCCCGGCGTCCGGGTGCACCTGCTGAACTACGCACGGCAGTACAACCTGGAGTTCCTGCTGGAGGAGCTCGTGCTCGCCGAGGACGACCCGACGCTGATCGAACAGATCAACCGGAGCCTCGACAAGGGCACCGGCGACGCGCATCCCGACATCTTCGAAGAGGGCACTTACCGGGACGACGACGAGGAAGAAGACGAGGACGAGGATGAGTGAGCGACCCGGCATCTGGACGGGAGGGACGCTCCCCGCCGGGAGCACGTCCGCGAGCGTGCGCGAGTTCGCCGCCGCCGAGGGCTGGACCCTGGAGGACGACCAGCCGCGCACCGTCGCCGGCCCACGCTACTGGCTTTGGCGCGCCCCCGAGGGGCAGGCCGGCCTGATCGAAGACCACCGCACCGGCCTGCGCTACGTGGAGGCCAGGCCCGCGTCGTTCACCGTACGGCTGGCGGCCGCGTTGCGCCTGGAGTCCGTCGCCGACCTGCTCGACAGGGCCCGCACCGCGGCCGGCCCGCTGGAGCGGATGCGGGCGCTGCGCGCGCTGGCCCTGGGACAGCACACCGCGGCCTACGAGGCCGCGGCGACCGCACCGGAAGACCAGGACCATCCGGGGTACGCGTTGTTGCCGGACGACCCCCGCTACCTGGAGGCGTTCGAGCGGGCGCTCGACGACCCCGCGCCTGGCGTGCGCAGGGCCGGGGTGGACGGTCTCGCGTACGGCCCGTGGCCTGGCTCCCGCGAGATCCTCCGCCGCCGGCGCGACGACCTGCCGCAGTTCGCGGAGCTCATCGAGGAGCAGCTGAACGGCGAGCCGACACGGTTCAGGAAGTACGGCTAGTCACCGGCAGGAGGTCGCGCTCGGCGAAGACCTTCTTGGCGACGAAGGTGGCGTTGAGCGCCCGGGGCATGCCGCAATAGACCGCGGAGTGCAGGAAGGTCTCGACGATCTCCTGCGGGGTGAGGCCGACGTTGAGCGCGGCGTTGATGTGGACCTCGAGCTGGGGCTCGCAGCCGCCCAGCGCGGTGAGCTCGCCGAGGGTGACCAGCTCGCGGTCCCGCGGCGGCAGGCCGCGGCGAGCGTAGATGTCGCCGAAGGCCCAGGCGACGATCTGATGGCCGAGCTCCGGCGAGATGTCGGCCAGTGAGTCGATGACCTTCTGGCCGGCCTCGCCGTCGATCTGCTGGAGCACCTTCAGGCCGTGCTGGAACTGCTCGTCGCGGGTCATGATTCCTCCAGGAAGGTTCTCGTCCACGATGGTCGGCGCGGAGTTTCCGCTGGTGGAGACCACGCTAGGAGTTGGAGCGCGCTCCAACGCAAGTCAGCGCCCCGACCGCCTTCCTTCCTCAGTGGTGCTGCTGCTGGGCGTTGCGGGGCAGGAGCCAGACCAGGCCGCAGCAGAGCAGGACGACGGCGGCCACGACCACGAGACTGCGGGTCGCGCCGTCGGCCTGGCTCTGGAAGTAGACGGTGGTGACGGCGGCGGCGCCGATCGCGTTGGCCAGTTGCTGGACGGCGGCCAGTGAACCGCTGGCGCTGCCGGACTGGTCGGGGTCGATGTCGCCGATCGTGACGTCGTAGACGGTGCCGAAGCAGGTGCCCATGCCGAGGCCGATGATCAGGGCGGCCGCGGGAACGGCCCAGCCGTTAGGGGAGCCGGCGGAGAGCAGGACGAGGGCGAGCGTGGTGCCTGCCAGGGTGATGAGCAGGCCGATGAAGATGAGCCTGCGGCCGAGCCTGCCGATGAGACTGTGGCAGGCGATGGAGGCGATGACGATGCCGGCGGCCAGCGGCGCGAGACTGAAGGCGGCCTGCTTGGGGGTGTAGCCCATGGTGTGCTGCAGGTACAGCGAGAGCACGTACAGCAGGCCGGAGACGGCGGCGAAGAAGGCGACGCCGAGGAGGAGTCCGGAGGTGAAACCGCGGTTGCGCAGCAGGGACGGCTCGATGAGCGGGTGGGCGGCGGTGATCTGGCGGCGGCAGAACAGCAGGAAGAAGCCCAGTCCTGCGGCCATGCTGAGCCAGGGGACGAGGGCCCAGCCGTGAGCGGAGCCGTCGATCAGGCCGTAGAGCAGCCCGATCATGGCGGCGCCGAGGAAGGCGGAGCCGAGGGCGTCCACTGACGCGCCCGGCCTGCCGCCGTCCTTGGGCAGGAGCTTGACGGCGGCGATCAACGCGGCGCCGCCGAGCAGGATGTTGATGAGGAACATGGCGCGCCAGCCGAAGCCCTCGATGAGGAATCCGGCCAGGATGGGGCCGCCGACGGCGGACAGGCCGAGGACGGGGCCGAAGACGCTGAAGACCTTGCCGAGCTGGTCGCGGGGGAAGACGGCGGCCAGGATGCCGAAGCCCTGGGGGATGATCAGCGCGCCGAAGGCGCCCTGGACGAGGCGGGCGACGACGATCGAGCCAGGGTCGGGGGCCAGTCCGCAGGCGACGGAGGCGAGGGTGAAGCCGGTCAGGCCGATTAGGAACAGGTGCCGCCTGCCGTACCGGTCGCCCAGCCGCCCGCCGACGACGAGCAGGACGCCGAGGGACAGCGCGTAGCCCGCGCCGAGCCACTGGATGAGGGGCTCGCCGCCGTCCAGGTCGGCGGCGATGGTGGGGGCGGCGATGTTGGTGATGGTGGAGTCGAGGAGGTCGAGGACTTCGGCGGCCAGGATGACCGCGAGGACGGCCCATGACCGCGCCTGCGAGGTGGCTCGCGGCGGGGCGTGGGAGGTCGGGGTGGACATGTGCGGGGGCCTTTCGGAAAGAGGGTCAGAAGGCGGCGAGGTTCTCGCGCGCCCACTGCTCGAAGGTGCGTGCGGGGACACCAAGGAGGGTGTCGGTGGTGTCGGTGGTGTCGGCGACGGGGGCGGGGCCATCGGCTGCGACTGCCCAGTAGTCGAGCAGCGAGGTCGCGACCTCGACGGGCACGTGCTGGACGAGCTGCCGCTCCGCCTCGGCGCGGGTGATGTGCTCGACGGTGATGTCGCGGCCGAGCAGGCCCGAGATGATCGCGAGCTGCTCGCGGAAGGTGAGCGACTGGGCGCCGGTGAGGACGACGGTCTGGCCGGTGAGGGTGTCGCCGGTGAAGGCTTCGACAGCGATGTCGGCGATGTCGTCGGAGTGGATGGGCGCGACGCTGGCCTCGGGGTAGGCGAGCTGGACGGGCAGCTTCCGCCGGATGACGTGGCTCCAGGCGAGGGCGTTGGCGGCGAAGGCGTCGGGGCGTAGGACGGTGGCGGTGAGGTTCGAGGCGGCCAGGGCGCGCTCGACCAGGACGCTGGGCCTGGCCAGCCCGTTGTTCTCGGCGTCGGGGGAGAGCACCGCGGAGGAGGACAGCAGGACGATGTGCTTGACGCCGGCGGCCTCGGCGGTCCTGAGGAACTCGTCGATGCCCTCTGGCTCGGGGTAGAGGAAGACCTGGCTGACTCCGCGCAGGGCGGACTCGAAGGTGCCGGGGTCGTTGAGGACCAGCTCGACGGCCTCGACGTCGGCGGGGACTCGCAGGTCGGCGGGGTTCTTGCTGGCGGCGCGTACGGCGTGGCCCGCGGTGTGGAGGCGATCGAGGACGGCGCGGCCGACCTTGCCGCGGGCGCCGGTGATGAGGATGGTCAAGGCGGATTCCTTTCGTTGTCGAAGACATATGTATGTTGGCATGCATATAAGTTCGCGTCAACACATGCCTGTCGGTCTTCATGTAAGCAAGGTGGAGGCATGGCGAGCGAGCACTCCTACACCGACGCCGAGGCGCGCTACTGGACGCCGTCGGTCCCGCCTTCTCCAGGGGCCTCGCCAAAGACGCGTGACGCGGCAGGCAGGCGCGATCCGGTAGGTCACATTTCCCACATATGCCGCACTGGCCCCTTGAAAAGCTAACTAACCGCAGTCACGCTTCGTCCACATGGAGGTAAAGATCGCCTAGGAGCGCCTGTGACCCACACCCCCCGGCACCGGCGAGCGATCCTTTCAGGGATCCTCGCGGTGCTCGCCCTCCTTCTCCCTCAAGGCGTCGCGTACGCCGCGCCAGACCCGCAGAAGATCAGCGAGGCCGTCCGGGCCGACCTGGTCAAGGACGACAAGGCCACGTTCTGGGTGCGGCTGAAGGGCGAGGCCAGCCTCAGCGCCGCGCACCGGGCCGGGACCAAGGACGACAAGGCCAAGGCGGTCTTCACCGCCAAGACCCAGCACGCCAACGCCTCCCAGGCCGGCCTCCGCAAGCTCCTCGAAGCCCGGCACGCGGAGTTCACCTCCTTCTGGATCGTCAACGCGGTCACCGTGACGGCCGACGCCAAGCTGGCCGCCGAGATCGCCGAGCTGCCCGAGGTCACGGCCATCGAGCCGGTCAGGACCCTGTCCCTGCCCAAGCCCGTTCCCGGTACGGCCGAGGCGAAGGTCAACGCGGTCGAGTGGAACGTGGACCGGATCAACGCCCCCAGGGTCTGGAACGAGCTCGGCACCCGCGGCGAGGGGGTCGTGGTCGCGCACATCGACACCGGCGCCCAGTTCGACCACCCGGAGATCGCCGCGCAGTATCGGGGCAGGCTCTCCGGTGGCGGCTACGACCACAACTACAACTGGTTCGACCCCGCCAGGGTCTGCCCCAGCCCCGCTCCCTGTGACAACAACGGCCACGGCACGCACGTCATGGGCACCATGGTGGGCGCTTCCGGCATCGGCGTCGCGCCCGGCGCCACGTGGATCGCGGCCAAGGGCTGCGAAGGCCAGACCTGCACGGACGTCTCGCTGCTCGCCGCCGGTCAGTGGGTGCTCGCGCCCACGGACCTGACCGGGGCCAACCCGCGCCCCGACCTGGCCCCCGACATCGTCAACAACTCCTGGGGCGGGGCGGGCTTCGACCCCTGGTACAAGGCGACCGTCGACGCGTGGATCGCGGCCGGCATCTTCCCCATGTTCGCCAACGGCAACGAGGGGCCGGCCTGCCGTACCAGCGGGTCGCCGGGGCAGTACGTGGCCAGCTACAGCACCGGCGGGTTCGACGTGAACAACGTCGTCTACAACCGCTCCAGCAAGGGCGAGGGAGAGAACGGCGAGATCAAGCCCAACATCTCCGCTCCCGCCGTGAACGTCCGCTCCTCGGTGCCAGGCGGTGGCTACAGCAGCTTCACCGGCACCTCGATGGCCTCCCCGCACGTCGCGGCCACGGTGGCGCTGATCTGGTCGGCCTCTCCCCGCCTGCGGGGTGATATCGCGGCCACGCGGCCGCTGCTCGACAGCACCGCGATCGACGTCAACGACACCAGCTGCGGCGGCACGGCGGCCGACAACAACGTCTGGGGCGAGGGCAGGCTCGACGCCTTCGCCGCGGTCAGCGCCGCGCCGCGCGAGGGACTCGGCGAGCTCAAGGGCACGGTCACCGCGGCGAGCGCACCGCTGGCGGGGGCCACGGTCTCGGTCACGGGCCCGATCAGCCGTACCGCCACCACGGCACAGGACGGCGCCTACAGCCTGCCGCGCCTGGTGCCGGGCGACTACCAGATCACCGTGAGCAGGTTCGGCTACGAGCAGGCCACCGCGACCGCCACCATCGTGGCCGAGCAGAGCGTGACCAGGGACGTGGCTCTGACCCCGAAGGCCTCGGGTGTCGTCTCGGGCACGGTCGCCACGGCCGGTACGCCGGAGGCGGGTGCCACCGTGGCCGCGTCGGGCACGCCGGTCAGCGCGGTCACCGACGCCGCCGGCAGGTACCGGCTGACGCTGCCGCACGGCTCCTACGAGCTGACCGTCACCCCCACGTCCCGCTGCTCCAGCGGCACGACCGCTCAGGTCACCGTCGCGGGCGACGTGACCAAGGACATCGAGCTGCCGCTGCGCGGCGACAACTTCGGCTACACCTGCAGGAGCGGCTCCGAGGCCTACGTGGCAGGCACGGAGAAGCTGGCGCTCACGGGTGACGACGAGGCGATCCAGGTGACGCTGCCGTTCACCGTCCCCTACTACGGCGCCGGGCAGTCGCGCGCGTGGGTGACCACCAACGGCCTGGCCACCTTCGCGGCCGACCGGGTCACCACGGGCAGCAACGGCACCCTTCCCACGACCGCCACCCCCAACCTGGCGGTCTACCCGTTCTGGGACGACCTGGTGGTGGACGCCCAGGCGGGCGTCTACACCGCGACGGGCGGCACCGCTCCGCACAGGACCTTCGTGATCGAGTGGCGGAACGTCACCTTCTACTCCGACGCCACCCAGCGGATGTCGTTCTCCGTCGTGCTGGGCGAGGACGGCTCGGTCGGCTACCGCTACAAGGACGTGGAGAGCGAGCGCGAGCAGGGCTCCAGCGCCACCGTCGGCATCGAGAACGCGGGCGGCACCGACGCCCTGCTCTACTCGGCCAACGCGGCGGCGATCGCGAACGGGCAGAGCCTGGCGATCACCGCGAGCAGGCACGGCCTGGCGATCGGCACCGTCACCGACGCCAACGACGGCGATCCGCTGGCGGGCGCGCAGGTGAAGATCGGCGACGTCGCGACGTTCACCACCGGCGCCGACGGCGCGTTCTACGGGCAGGTGCCCGCAGGCGACTACACGGTGGAGGTGTCCAGGGAGCACTACGGCACCTTCTCCAAGCAGGTGACGATCGCGCCGGGGTCGCTGACGAGGATCGACACCGCCCTCGTCACAGGCCGGGTGAGCGCCTCGGTGGCCGAGGTGACCGTGGTGATGCCCGCGGGGGCGAGCAGGAACCGCACGGTGCAGCTCACCAACCTGGGCTCGCCCACCGCCTACACGGCCACGACCGACGCGGCCTGGCTGACCGTCACTCCGGCCGCGGGAGACCTGGCCAAGGGACAGTCGGCGGCGCTGAAGCTCAGCGCCTCCAGCGCCGGCCTCCAGCCGGGCAGCGTGCGGACGGGCAAGCTGACGGTCCGCTCGGCCAGCGGCCGCCTGCCGGTGATCGAGGTCACGGTGACGGTCGCGGTGCCCAAGCTCCAGGTGGCCGTGGACGCGGGCGGCACCAAGGCACTGGTGGACGGCGAGGGCGACGCGTGGACCCCCGACAGGAAGTACGCCCAGGGGGCGCACGGCTACGTCGCCAACTCGACCTCGACGCACACCACGACCAGGACCATCACGGGCACCACCGAGCAGGAGCTGTTCAGGCGCGTCAGGGAGAACATGCTGGAGTACCGCTTCGACAACGTCCCGTCCGGGACGTACACCGTGGAGCTGGGCTTCGCGGAGACCAGGTCGGTAGGGATGGGCAAGCGGGTCTTCGACGTGATCGTCGAGGGCCAGCTGGCGATCCCCGCGCTCGACCTGGCGCTGGAGGCGGGCACGTACACCGCGGTGACCAGGCAGCACACGGTGAAGGTGACCGACGGGCAGCTCAACGTGCGCTTCGCGGCACGCAAGGGCGCGCCGATCGTCAGCTTCGTCCGCATCTCGGAGCGGCCTGACAAGCCCTGATTCCCACCCTCTCGCCCCCTCCGCGGAGGGGGCGAGAGCCTCCCGTCATGGCAAGGGGCGTCCACGCGCCTGCCCGCTGCCGTCGTAGCCGCGGCGCGCGCGGCTACGACAGGCGTTCAAGGCCGGATATCGTTCGATGTTGACTGACCGATCAGATATCCAGGAGGCCGCGCATGCCCCGTCCCAGCGTCGAGGCCGAGCGCCGCGAGCAGATCCTGCGTGCGGCCTGCGAGGTGATCGCCGAGGTGGGCCTGCGGTCGCTGCGCGTCTCCGACGTGGCCAAGCGGGCGGGCACCAGCAACGGCACCGTGCACTACTACTTCGCGGGCAAGCGCGAGGTGGTGCACGCCGCGTTCGAGTACAACTTCCAGCGTTCCATCGACCGGCGCAGGCCGATCTTCGAGGGTGAGGACGACCCGAGGGCCAGGCTGCTGGCGTTCGTCCGCTCCTACCTGCCCAGCGGGGAGGAGACCGTACGGGCGTGGCGCGTCTGGATGGCGCTGTGGGGCGAGGCCTTCCGCGAGCCGGAGCTGCAGGATCTCAACGAGCGCGTCTACGGCGAGTGGCGCAGGATCGTCGCCGCAGTGATCCGCGACGGCCAGGACATGGGCGTGCTGCGCGAGGGCGACGCGGTCGAGTACGCCAACCGGCTCATCGGCATGATCGACGGCCTGGCCATCCAGGTGCTGGTGGGCTCGCGGGCGATGACGGTGGAGCGGATGAGCGCGGTCTGCGAGTCGTTTTTGCAGGAGCTCGAGAAGTAGCCCATTGACATATGAGGGTGATTCAGGACACAGTCCTCCATAAATAACTGGCCCGCCAGTCAATTATGGAGGCGGCATGTCACCCAGAGGTCTGGCGCTGATGGGCGCGCTCACGCTCGCGCTCACCGCCTGCGGCAGCGCGGCAGGCAGCGGCGCCGACAAGCAGCTCACCGTCGTCATGTGGGGCGGTGACGACCAGAAGAAGGCGGTGGCCGCCTACGTCGAACCGTGGGCCAAGGGCAAGAGCGTCACCGTGAAGCAGGACTCCCCCACCGACTACGCCAAGTTCAGGGCGCAGGTCGAGTCCAAGAAGGTGAGCTGGGGCGTCGTCGAGGTGGAGCCCAACTTCGCGGTCACCGCCTGCAAGAACGGCTGGGCCGTCAAGCTCTCCAAGGTCGACACCTCGGCGGTGAAGAAGGAGCTCGTCGGCGAGTGCGGCATCCCCGTGCTGGAGTACGCGTTCACGATCGGCTACAACACCAAGTCGTTCACCGCCGACAACCACCCCAAGTCCTGGGCGGAGTTCTTCGACACCAAGAAGTTCCCCGGCAAGCGCGGCTTCTGGAAGTACGCCACAGGGGCGATGTTCGAGGCCGCGCTCCTGGCAGACGGGGTGCCCAAGGACAAGCTCTACCCCCTCGACCTGGACAGGGCGTTCAAGAAGCTCGACACGATCAAGCAGGACATCGTCTTCTACGAGACGGGCGAGCAGCAGCAACAGCTGGTCTCCAGCGGCGAGGTGCCGCTCATCCAGGCGTGGAACGGGCGCGTCTTCGCCGCCGCCAAGGACGGCCAGCCGGTGGCCAACGAGTGGAACGAGCACCTGCTCTCCTACGACCAGCTGGTCATCCCCGCCGGGTACAAGGGCGCGGCGCTGGCCGAGGAGTGGATGAACGCCTTCCTCGCCGACGCCAAGGGCCAGGCCGCCTACACCAACCAGAGCGCGTACGCGCCGGTCAACCCCAAGGCGCTGGAGTTCGTCCAGCCCGACGTGCGCAAGGAACTGCCCACCGAGCACGAGGCGCAGCGCGCGGCGATCATCGACTACACCTACTGGGCGGAGAACTACGACAAGGTCACCGAGCGGATGAACGCATGGATGGCCGGATAGCGGGCCGGCGGTGGGGGAGCCTGCTCCTCCCCCTCGTCGCCTTCCTCCTCGTGGTGTTCGTCTACCCGCTGGTGGGGATGCTGGCGCGCAGCGTCACCGACCCCGAGCCGGGCATGGGCAACTACACCGCGTTCTTCGACTCCCCCGTCTACGCCGGCGTGCTGGCCAACACCTTCCTGACCGCCGGCCTGGTCACGCTGGTGACGATCCTGCTCGGCTTCCCCTACGCCTACCTGATGACGCTGGCCACGCCGTTCTGGCGGGGCGTGCTGATGGCCGCGGTGCTGGTGCCGTTCTGGACGAGCCTGCTGGTGCGGACCTTCGCCTGGATGCTGGTCCTGCGGGACACCGGCGTGGTCAACGACGTGATCACGGCGCTCGGCGGCGAGCCTGTGCCGCTGCTGCGCAACCTGGCCGGGGTGCTGATCGGCATGGTGCAGGTGATGCTGCCCTTCGCGGTGCTGCCGATCTACGCCACGATGCGGACCATCGACCGCAGGCTGCTGCAGGCCGCGGAGGGGCTGGGCGCGCGTCCCGTGTTCGCCTTCTGGCGGATCTACGCGCCGCTCACGCTGCCCGGCGTGTCCGCGGCCACCCTGCTGGTGTTCGTCTCCTCGCTCGGCTTCTACGTCACCCCCGCGCTGCTGGGCGGGCCGAAGAACGTGATGATCGGCGAGCTGATCGTGCAGCAGCTGTCCGGCGTGCTGCGCTGGGGCTTCGCCTCGGCGCTGGCGGTGATCCTGCTGGTGGTCACCGGCGTCCTGCTGCTGCTGGCCGCGCGCGTGGTAGACATCCGCAGGATGCTCGGAGGCGGCCGATGACCCGCGTCGGCCTGTGGGCGCTGGTCGCCCTCACCGCGCTGTACCTGGTGCTGCCGGTGTTCGTGGTGATCCCCACGTCGTTCTCCGACAGCGCGTTCCTGGAGTTCCCGCCGAAGGACTGGTCGCTGCGCTGGTACGAGAACTTCTTCACCGACCTCACCTGGCTGGACAGTGCGCTGGCCAGCGTGCGGATCGCGGTGCTGGTGACGCTGGCCTCGCTGGTGCTCGGCACGGCGGCCGCGCTCGGCGTGGTGCGTGGCCGCTATCCCCTGCGGGCGCTGGTGTCGGGGCTGGTGATGGCGCCGGTGCTGGTGCCGTACGTGATCATCGGTCTGGCCGTGTACGCCACGTTCCTGGACCTGGGGCTCACCGAGACGACGCTGGGGTTCGTGCTCGTGCACACGGCGCTGGCCGTGCCGTACGTGGTCATCACCGTGTCGTCGGCGCTGATGTCCTTCGACCGCCGGCTGGAGCAGGCGGCGATGAGCCTGGGCTCGGGCCCTGTCACCACGTTCGCCAGGGTGACGCTGCCGCTCATCGCGCCGAGCCTGGCCAGCGGCGCGGTCTTCGCGTTCGTCACCTCCTTCGACGAGGTGGTGACCAGCGTGTTCCTGTCCGGGCCCGACCTGACCACGCTGCCGGTGCAGATGTGGTCGGGCGTGCGGGTCCAGATCGACCCGACGGTCGCGGCGGTGTCGAGCATGCTGCTGCTCCTCACTCTGTCGCTGTTCGCCGCCGCCGGGCTCGCCCGGCTGATCCGACGGAGGAAGTCATGAAGGGCACGGTCGACGTGCGCGGGGTCTGCAAGAGGTACGGCGAGGCGGTCGCGCTGGACGACGTGACGCTTCACGTCCGGCCTGGCACGTTCATGACCCTGCTCGGCAGCAGCGGATCGGGCAAGTCGACCCTGCTCAACGTGGTGGCCGGCTTCACCGAGCCGACCTCGGGCACGGTCGAGGTGGACGGCGAGGACATCACCAAGGCCCCGCCGTACAAGCGGGATCTCGGCATGGTCTTCCAGCACTACGCACTCTTCCCGCACATGACCGTCTTCGAGAACGTGGCCTTCCCGCTGCGGCGGCGGCGGGTGCGCGGCGCCCAGCTGGCCAAGAAGGTGCAGGACGCGCTGGACGTGGTGGAGCTGGGCGCGCTGCGCGACAGGCGGCCCGCCCAGCTGTCCGGCGGGCAGCAGCAGCGCGTGGCGCTGGCCAGGGCGATCGTGTTCGAGCCGCGCGTGCTGCTGATGGACGAGCCGCTCGGCGCGCTGGACAAGCGGCTGCGCGAGCAGCTCCAGCTGGAGATCAAGCGCCTGCACAGGGAGCTCGGCATCACCTTCGTGTTCGTCACGCACGACCAGGAGGAGGCTCTGACCATGTCCGACAGCATCGCGCTGCTGCGCGAGGGCAGGATCGTGCAGATCGGCACGCCCGAGGACCTCTACGAGCGGCCCGCCTCCCGTTACGTCGCCGAGTTCCTCGGCGAGTCGAACCTGCTCGGGCCGCTGCTGGTCAGGCCGCAGAAGGTACGGCTGAGCGCCCAGGGCACGGACCTGCCGCCCGGCCATCAGGCGCACGACGGGAAGGTGCTCGAGGTCATCTACCTCGGCAGCGGTCTGCGTGTGGAGGTGGAGCTGCGCGACGGCACCAGGGTGGTCGCCCGCACCGAGACCAGGCCCGATCAGCCGCCCAGGCCGGGCGACGCGATCGTCGCGCACTGGAGCCCGCAGGACTGCGTCACCGTTCCCGATCTTCACTAGGAGGCCGCCATGCGTTCCATCAGAGACGGCGTCGAGCTGAGTGCCGAGCAGCGGGAGTTCGTGGCGCTCGCCCGCGACTTCGCCACCCGCGAGATCAGGCCGAGGGCCAGGGAGGTGGACGACGCCGACCACGAGTCGCCACTGGACCTGTGGGCCAAGGCCGCCAAGCTGGGCCTGACCTCCTTCATGTTGCCCGAGGAGTACGGCGGAGGCGGCGTCCGCGACCTGGTCACCCAGGCGCTGGTCTCGGAGGAGCTGTGTTACGGCGACATCGGGATCGGCAACCTGCTCACCTCCAACGGCTTCTTCGCCGCGCCGATCGAGGCGCTCGGCTCCGCCACGCAGAAGGAGAGGTGGCTGGCGCCGCTGGCGGGCGACGACCCGCCGCTGACCGCGCTGGCGGTGACCGAGCCGGACGTGGGCTCGGACGCGGCCTCGCTGCGCACGCGTGCCGTACGGGATGGGGAGTCGTATGTCCTGACCGGGCAGAAGACGTGGATCTCCAACGCTCCCTACGCGAAGTGGATCGTCGTCTTCGCCACCGTCGACCCCGGGCTCGGCTCGCGAGGGGTGACCGCGTTCGTGGTCGACGCCGACGCGCCGGGCATGCGGATCGGGCGGGCGCTGCCGAAGATGGGGCAGCGGGCGATCGTCAGCGCGGAGGTGTTCCTCGACTCCGTGCGGGTTCCGGTCGAGAGCCGCCTCGGCGAGGAGGGGCAGGGCTTCTACGGGCTGATGCGGACCTTCGACTCCGCTCGCATCCTGCTGGCGGCCGCGTGCACGGGGCTGTCGCGGGCGGCGCTGGACACGGCCGTGGCGTACGCCAAGGAGCGGGTGCAGTTCGGCAAGCCGATCATCGAGCATCAGGCGGTGGCGTTCCGGCTGGCCGACATGGCCGCCAAGACCGATGTCTCACGGCTGCTGACGCACCGGGCCGCCCGGCTCTTCGACGCGGGCGAGCCCGCCGCCGAGGAGTCGGCGATCGCCAAGCTGACCGCCTCGGAGAACGCCATGTGGTGCACCTGGGCCGCCCTGCAGACCCATGGCGGCTGGGGCTACTCCCGCGAGCTGCTGCTGGAGAAGTGGATGCGCGACGCGAAGCTGGAGGAGATCGAGGAAGGCACCTCCGACATCCAGCGCCTGATCGTCTCCCGCTCGCTGGCCAGGTCGGCGTGAGCTTCTCCGACCCGTCGTCCGTGGCGGTCGTCGGCGCCTCCGCGAACCCGGCCAAGTGGGGATACTGGCTGGCTCGTGGGGCACTGCGAGGCGCGCACCGGCGCAAGGTGTACCTGGTGAACCGGTCGGGCGCGGTCGTCGACGGCGTCGCCACCTCGCCGAGCCTGCGCGACCTTCCCGAGGTGCCGGAGCTGGCCGTGCTGTGCGTGCCGGCCGAGACGCTGCCCGAGGTGGTCGACGAGGCGCTGGAGCTCGGCGTGCGCGGCTTCCTGGGGATCACCGCGGGCCTCGGCGTGGAGCGCGAGTCCCGCATGGTCGACCGGATCCGCGCGGCGGGGGCGCGCATGGTCGGGCCGAACTGCCTCGGCGTGTACGACGCGGCCACCGCGCTGGAGCTGGCCTGGGGCAACTTCACCCCCGGCGCCCTCGGCATCGTCTCCCAGTCGGGCCAGCTGGGCCTCGAGCTGGCCGGGCTGGCGGGCGAGGCGGGCATCGGGGTGTCCAGGTTCGTGTCGGTGGGCAACCAGGCCGACGTCACCGCCGCCGAGATGGTCGCCGGCCTGGCCGGGCACGATCGCACGGCCGTGGTCGTGCTGTACCTGGAGAGCTTCATGGACGGCAGGCGGCTGGTGGAGACGCTGGCCGAACTGCGGTCGGCGGGCAAGCCGGTGATCGTGCTGACCGTGGGAACGAGCCAGGCGGGGCGGGAGGCGGCCCTGTCCCACACCGGGGCGCTCACCTCGGGCACCGAGGTGGTGGAGGCGGCCTGCAGGGCGGCGGGCGCGATCCTCGCGCAGACGCCGGCCCAGGCGGTGGACGTGGCTCAGCTCCTGCTTGACGCGCCCGCGCCGGTGGGGCGGCGGATCGCGGTGGTCGGCGACGGCGGCGGGCAGGGGGCGATCGCGGCCGACGTGCTCAGCCGCCATGGCCTGATCGTCCCGCCGCTGGGCACGGCGTCCTGCGCCGAGGTGTCGGCGCTGCTGCCCTCCGGCGCGGGCGTGCGCAACCCCATCGACCTCGCGGGTGCGGGCGAGCGTGACCTCTCCACGTACTCCCGCCTCGTGGAGGTGCTGCTGGGCAGCGGGGAAGTGGACGGGGTGGTGCTGACCGGCTACTTCGGCTCCTACGGCGCGGACGCCCCGTCGCTGGTGGAGGCGGAGCTGAAGGTGGTCGACGAGCTGGGCGCGCTGGCGCGGCGGCACGCGATGCCCGTCGTGGTGCACAGCATGAGCCGCGACTCGGCCGCGGTACACGCGCTCAGGGAGCACGGCGTCCCGACGTACGCGACGATCGACCAGGTCGGCTGGTCGCTGGGGCCGGCCACCGAGCTGTCCCTGCGCACTCCGCGCCCGCTGACGACCGCCCCTGGCCTGCCGGGCGCCCCGGCGGACGAGAGCCCGGACGGCTACCTGGCCGCGCGGGCCGTCATCGCGGCCCTTGGCGTGGCCTTCCCAGGCGCGGCGCGCGTCCGCACGGCCGGGGACGTCCCGCTGGCCGCCGCGGGGTTGCGCCCGCCGTACGTGGTGAAGGCCGCGTGGCTGGCGCACAAGACCGAGGTGGGCGGGGTCGTCGTCGGCCTGCGGAACGCGGAGGAGGCGGCGTCCGCGCTCGACGGCCTCCGCGCGAGACTGGGCGAGGGCGACTACGTGCTGGAGGAGATGGACGACCGCCCGCACACCGTGGAGCTGATCGTGGGCGGACGCAGGGACCCGGCCTTCGGTCCCGTGGTGCTCGTGGGCGTCGGAGGGACGGTGAGCGAGCTGCACCGCGACATCGCCGTGGAGCTCGCGCCGGTGACAGAGCAGGAGGCGGCGCGGATGCTCCGAGGGCTGAAGGCCTTCCCGCTGCTGGACGGCTGGCGCGGCGCGCCGCGCACTGACCTGGCCGCCGCCGCGGCGGCCGTGGCGGCGGTGTCCAGGCTGGTCGCCGACCGGCCCGACCTCGCCGAGTGCGAGGTCAACCCCCTGCGGGTCGGCCAGGACGGCGCGCTGGCCGTGGACGCCCTCGTGGTGCAGGCGACGGAGGAGAAGGCATGACCGGCGGGCAGGCGCTCGTGCGGGCGCTGGCCGGGCACGGCGTGGACACGGTCTTCGGCATCCCCGGCACGCACAACCTGGAGATCTACGCCGCGCTGGCCGCGCACGGGATCCGGCACGTCGGCACCCGGCACGAGCAGGGAGCCGGTTACGCGGCCGACGGCTACGCGAGAGTCACGGGGCGGCCCGGCGTGGCCGTGGTGACGTCGGGGCCCGCCGTGCTCAACGCCGCGGCGGCGATCGGGCAGGCGTACTCCGACTCGGTGCCGGTTCTGCTCGTCTCCCCCGGGATGCCGCTGCGGCATCCGGGCGCGGGCAACGGGCTGCTGCACGAGACCAGGGAGCGGGCGATGGCCGCCGTCGCCGCCCGCAGCATGCGGGTGACCAGCGTGGCCGAGATCCCGGTGGCGGTGGCGCAGGCGTTCGCCGAGATGACCTCGGGCCGACCGCGCCCCGTCCACCTTGAGGTGCCCTTCGACGTGCTGGAGGAGGAGGGGACGTCCTTCGACGTCGCGCCGCTCCCCCGCACTGTCCACCGGCCCGCCGACGCCGACCTCGACGCCGCCGCCGCGTTCCTGGAGCGGGCACGACTGCCGCTGATCATCGCGGGCGGAGGGGCGAGGGCCGCGTCCGCGGAGCTGCTGGAGCTCGCCGGACTGCTCGGCGCGCCCGTGGTCACCACCGCGAACGGCACGGGCGTCGTGCCCGGCGACCACCCGCTCGCGCTCGGCGCGGGACCGCATCTGGCCGCCGTCGCTGCGGCGGCGCGTGAGGCGGACGCGGTGCTGGTGGTGGGCAGCGAGCTGGCGCCCGCCGACCTGTGGAACGGGCCGCTGCCGCTCGACGGCAAGGTGGTGCGGATCGACGTCGACCCGGTCCAGACCGTCACCAACGTCCGGCCCGAGGTGGCGCTCGTCGGCGACGCGGGCGCGGCCCTCGAAGGGCTGCTGGCCCGCCTCCATGGGCCTGGCCCGCGCGCCCTGCCGCCGCAGGTGGCTCGCTGGCGGGAACAGCTGCGGGCCGAGGCGGAACGGGAGGGCGCGCGGTGGCTGGGGATCGTGCGCGCGCTGGCCGCGGCGCTCGGCCCCGATGGGGTGGTGGCCGGGGACAGCGCGATGGCCTGCTACTACGGTGCGCTCCCCAACCTGCGCGGACGCCTGCTCTACCCGGCCGGTTTCGGCACCCTCGGGTACGGCCTGCCCGCCGCGATCGGGGCGGCGGTCGCCAGGCCCGATCTCCCCGTCGCCGCGCTCATGGGCGACGGAGGGCTGATGTTCACCGTGGCCGAGTTGGCCACCGCGGTGCAGCTCGGACTACCGCTGCCCGTGGTCGTCGTCGACAACGGCGGCTACGGTGAGATCCGCGCGGAGATGGCGGCCAGGCACGACCCCGTGCACGCGGTCGACCTGCCGTCCCCCGACTTCCCGCTGCTGGCCCGCGCGCTCGGCGCGTACGGCACGGCCGCCGACGACCCCGACGGCCTGCGCGAGGCCCTGGTCACGGCGCTCAAGGCGGACCGTCCCACGCTCATCCATGTCAGGGAGGACGCATGAGCCTGCTGGAGATCACCTGGACCGACCCCGTCACCGCGCGGCGCGGTTACGTGGTCATCGACAGCCTGGTCCGCGGCATCGCCAGCGGCGGCTTGCGGCTGCGCGAGGGTTGCACGCTGGAGGAGGTGCGCGGACTGGCGCGTGGCATGTCGCTGAAGGAGGCGCTGGTCCACGACCCTGGCGACCGTTACGTCCCGATGGGCGGCGCCAAGGGCGGCATCGACATCGACCCGGGCGATCCTGAGGCGCGCGGGGTGCTCAAGCGGTTCGTCACCGCCGTGCTGCCGGTGATCAGGGAGCAGTGGAGCACCGGCGAGGACTTCGGCCTGCGCCAGGAGACGCTGGACGAGATCGCGGCCGAGCTCGGCCTCGCCTCGACGGTGGAGGCGGCCTTCGCGCTGGTCGAGGACGAGGACACGGCCCGCGGCCGCCTGCGCGCCGCGATGGCCGAGGTGGTGGAGGGCGTCCCGCTCGCCGACCTGGTGGGCGGGTACGGCGTGGCGCAGGCCGCGCTGGCGCTCGGCCCCCACGAGACGGCGGTCGTGCAGGGGTTCGGCTCGATCGGCGGTGCAGCGGCCCGCTACCTGGCCAGGGCGGGGGTGCGGGTGGTGGCGATCGCCGACAGGGAGGGGCTCATGCGCTGCCCCGACGGGCTCGACGTGGAACGCATGCTCGCCGCCAGGGACGGCGGCGGCGTCGTGGACCGGGCCTGCCTGCGCCCGCAGGACTCGACCGGGCCGCGCGAGGCGTGGCTGGAGGTCGAGTGCGATCTCCTGGTGCCCGCCGCCATGTCCTACGTCATCGGCCCCGACGAGGCGGCCAGGGTGAAGGCCAAGGTGGTGGTCGAAGGCGCGAACCTGCCGACGCTGCCCGAGGCCGAGGCGGCGCTGACCGCCCGCGGCGTCCTCGTCGTGCCGGACTTCCTGGCGAACGTGATGACCAACGCCTGGTGGTGGTGGGTGGTGTTCGGCGACATCGGGCCCACTCCCGAGGCTGCGTTCTCGAAGATCGCCACGACGATGCGGCGGCTGGTCGCGACAGTGTCGGCGGAGGGCGTGCCGCTGCGCAAGGCGGCGCTGGCGCTGGCGGAGCGGAACGCCGCCGCGCTCATCAGGTGACCCGTCCACTTCTAACGGGACAGACTCCCATTGACGCGTTAGAAGTCTGCCCGCTATAACTAATGCATCTTCTCGTCCAGGAGGCATTAGATGAACATCCCCGCGGTGCACCACCGGTTCGTGGACGTCGAGGGCGTGCGCGTCTTCTACCGCGAGGCGGGCCCGGCCGACGCACCCGTCCTCCTGCTGCTGCACGGCTTTCCCTCCGCCTCGCACCAGTTCCGGCGGTTGATCGACGCGCTCGGCACCGACTACCGGCTGATCGCGCCCGACTATCCGGGCTTCGGGCACACCGAGGCGCCCGCCGACTTCGTCTACTCCTTCGAGCGCCTGGCCGACATCACCGAGGGTTTCGTCCAGGCGGTGGGGCTGGAGCGCTTCGTGCTCTACGCCTTCGACTTCGGCGGCCCCGTCGGGTTCCGGCTGGCCACCCGCCACCCCGAGTGGATCGCCGGGCTGGTCGTGCAGAACGCCAACGCCTACGAGGAGGGCCTGTCCGACCTGGCCAGGGACTTCATCGCCAACCGGCCAGGCGTGCCCGGCGCCGAGGAGGCCGTCGCCCAGATCCTGGTCCTGCCCATGACCAGGGGACAGTATGAGGGCGGCACCACCGACGTCAGCCTGATCGCGCCCGACGGCTGGACCCTCGACCAGCACTTCCTCGACCGGCCCGGCCGCAAGGAGGCCCAGATCGCGCTGGCTCTCGACTACCACGCGAACGTCGACCTCTACCCGGTCTGGCAGCGGTGGCTGCGCGAGCACCGGCCGCCCACCCTCGTCGTGTGGGGCGACGGCGACCCCTTCTTCACCGAGCCGGGTGCCAGGGCGTACCTCCGCGACCTGCCGGACGCCGAGCTCCACGTCTTCCCCACCGGCCACTTCGCGCTCGAGGAGAACCTTCCCGAGATCGCCCCGCTGATCGCCTCGTTCCTCGACACGACCTGGAAGGACTGACCATGAAGATCGCAGTCATCGGCGCCACCGGGAACCTGGGCGGCGCCGTCGCCCGCGAGGCGACCACCCGCGGCCACGAGGTCACCGCCCTGTCCAGCCGTGACGTCGACGTCCTCGACCCGGCCTCGATCAAGACGGCCGTCGCCGGTCATGACGCCGTCGTGGCCTCGGTCAAGGGGGCCGACCACCTGGTGCCCAGAGGGTTGGCCGCCCTCCTGGACGCGCTGCCGGACGCGGGCGTCGACCGGCTGCTGTTCGTCGGCGGCGGCGGCAGCCTGACCTCGCCGGAGGGCGGCCGGTTCGTCGACTCTCCCGGCTTCCCCGCGCAGTACCTCGAAACGGCGCTGGACCAGGCGGCGGCGCTCGACCTCCTGCGCGCCGCCGACACCACGGTCGACTGGTCATACGTGAGCCCGCCGCCGGTGCACCTGGTGCAGGGAGACAAGACCGGCGGCTACCGGGCCGAGGCCACCGACACCCCGCTGACCGACGGCCGAGGGGAGAGCCGGATCAGCACCGGCGACTTCGCGTCCGCCATCGTCGACGCCCTCGAGCGGCGCGCCTTCGTCCGGCAGCGCTTCACCGTCGCTTACTAGGCTCGACGCCGTGTCCGCCATCAACCGATCGGTGGATTCCCGGGTCAGCAGCATCAACGGACGATCGTGGCCGCGCGGCCGATTCGCCGCGTGAGCCCGCGAATCATGCTTGTCCCATGGCAGTCATCGAAGTCACGGACCTCACCAAGAAGTACGCGGACCTGACGGTCCTGGACAGGGTGTCGTTCTCCGTGGAGGAGGGCGAGATCTTCGGCATCCTCGGCCCCAACGGCACCGGCAAGACCACCACCGTGGAATGCGTGGAGGGCCTGCGGCGGCCCGACGGCGGGTCGATCAGGGTGCTCGGCCTCGATCCGATCAAGGATGGGCGCGAGCTGCACGAGCGGATCGGCGTGCAGCTCCAGCACACCCAGCTGCCGGAGAACATCAAGGTCTGGGAGGCGCTCGACCTCTACGCCTCCTTCTACGCCAAGCCGCGCGACTGGCGGGAACTGCTGGACCAGTGGGGGCTGGCCGACAAGCGCGACGCCCGCTTCGGGAAGCTGTCGGGTGGCCAGAAGCAGCGGCTGTTCATCGCCCTGGCCCTGGTGGGCGATCCGCGGGTCGCCTTCCTCGACGAGCTCACGACGGGACTCGACCCGCAGGCCCGCCGCGCCACCTGGAAAGTGATCAAGCAGATCAGGGCGTCCGGCGTGACCGTGGTCCTGGTCAGTCACTTCATGGACGAGGTGGAGGAGCTCTGCGACAGGGTCGCGGTCTTCGACCACGGCACCGTCGTCGCGCTCGACACCCCCGCCGGACTGATCGCCGGCGTCGACGCCGAGCACCGGATGCGCTTCACGCTCATGGCGGGCGACTCCACCGACCCGGTCGGCCTGCTGGGCGCTCTCCCCGGCGTGTCCGGCGTGACCAGGAACGGCGACCAGGTGACCGTCACGGGCAGGGGCGACTTCGCCACGGCCGTCACCGCGACCCTGGCCCGCAACCACGTCCTGGTCGCCGACCTGCGCATCGACAAGCGCACCCTCGACGACGCGTTCGTCGCGGCGAGGCCGTCCTCTCCCCGTCGGTCGCCACCCGCCTGCTCGGCCGGGTACGCGCCCCCGTCGACCCGTTGAGCGCCAGGGAGCTGGAGATCCTGCGCCTGATCGCCCAGGGCACGACCAATCGCGAGGCGGCCGCGCGCCTGTTCATCAGCGAGGCCACGGTGAAGACCCACGTGCTGCACATCTACACCAAGCTCGGCGTCAACGACCGCGCGGCGGCGGTCGCCGTCGCCTACCAACGCGGACTCCTCACCGTGGACAACGGCTGAGCGGCAGGACCAGGGAGGGGAAGCGTTGCGCGACTGGCAGCTGACCAGGACCTTCGACAGCTCCGCGGGCGAAGTCCGCTGGGACGTGCACGGCGACCAGGCGGCGCCGCCGGTGGTCCTGCTGCACGGCACGCCGTTCTCCTCCTACGTCTGGCGCGATGTCGCCCGCGCGCTCGCCACGCGCCATCGGGTCTTCGTCTGGGACATGCCGGGCTACGGCTCGTCGGCGAAGTTCGCGGGCCAGGACGTGTCGCTGGCCGCCCAGGGCCAGGTCTTCACCGAGCTGCTCGACCACTGGAGCCTGGCCGAGCCCTTCGTCGTGGCCCACGACTTCGGCGGCGCGGTCGCGCTGCGGGCCCATCTCCTGCACGGCAGGCCGTACGGGCGGCTCGCGCTCGTCGACCCGGTCGCGCTCGCGCCCTGGGGGTCGCCGTTCTTCCAGCTGGTCGGCACGCACTCCGCGGTCTTCGAGCAGCTCCCCGCGCACCTGCACCGCGCTCTCGTGCGCGAGTACGTGAGCTCGGCGAGCAGCCAGGGACTGCACCCCGTGGTCCTCGACCGCCTGATCGGCCCCTGGCTCGACGAGGCGGGCCGGCCCGCCTTCTACCGCCAGATCGCCCAGGCCGACCAGCGGTTCACCGACGAGCTCGACGGCCATTTCGGGTCGATCGGGATCCCCGTGCTGGTGTGCTGGGGCGAGGACGACGAGTGGATCCCGGTCGCCAAGGGCAGGGAGCTGGCCGCTCGTATCCCGGGCGCCCGGCTGTTCGTGCTGCCGGGGGCCGGTCATCTGGTGCAGGAGGACACACCGGCCGAGCTCACCGCCGCCCTGCTGGGCTTCCTCGCCTGACCGCTACCTGAGGACCTCGGTCCTGCGGGACGAGCCAGGGAAGACCATGACGAGGAACCGCTGGCGGGCGTCGCCGTCGTCCTCCATCGCGGCCGCGCTGCCGCGCATGTGCACGCGGACCCGGTAGCGCCCCGGACCCTTCAGGAGCGCGTTCGGGAGGGTGGATTCGGCCTCGACCCAGGCCAGCTCACCCTTGGGGCTCGCGTAGCCGATCTCGACGACCTTCTCCCAGCCCTTGCGCTCGACGGGCGGGCGCGTGCCGTACCCCTCGACCGTGACGCAGACGTGCATCGCCTCGTCGGCGGTGAGGATGGCGACCTCGCCCTTGTCTGCGCCCACGAGGTCGTTGCCGAACGCCTTGTCCAGCGCCGCTCCCTCCGGTGGTTCCTCGCCCTCGAAGGCGCTCACCGCGCCGTAGTCCGACCACATCGACGCCGTGCCCCGCACCGCCGGCCTGATCCGTGGCCGGTGCGGAGGGACGCTCGCGCAGCGCTTCTTCGCGGTCGCGATGAACGCGTCGTTCTCCGCGTCCTGCCGCTTGTCCTCGGCCTGCTCGCGCGCGTCCACCTCGGGACAGAGCAGCGTCAGCGCCTGCGTCGTCTCGACGGCGCCGACGGTCACGCCGCTCTCGCCACGCAGGCGTTCCAGCTCCTTCGGGTCGGCGCGCATGCTCACCCCGCACAGGTTCCTGCCGAAGGCGACCAGCTCGGCGTCGGGCAGGTCGCGGAACCTCCGCGGCAGGACGTACTCGTCTCCCCGCGCCACGCAGACGAAGGCGCTCTCCCTGTCCGTACGACTGACCGGTCTGGTGCCGTAGCGCAGGTCCCAGGGGCGGCACTTCTCCTCGGCCGCCTCGGTCACCTTCCCCACGGTCCTGTCCCCGGTCTGCAGGCCCAGCAGGAGGAGCACGGCGAGGACGGCGACCGCCGTACGGGAGATCCAGCCACGCGGGGTCGCGCGGCGCACCCTCACCGCGACGAGGATCAGCGAGAGCGTCAGCACATCGCCCGCCATCCACCCGACGGCCATGGCGCCCCGGAAGAACGGGGCCCACGTCTGCCCGCACCCGTCTTTCATCGCCAGGTCCAGCGCCGCGAACCCGAGCGTGAGGAGGGTGGGCCAGGTGACGCCCAGCGCGGCCAGCCATCCGGCCGCGCGGCCCCACCGCGGCATGCCCCTCCGCACGAGGAGCAGCCAGAGTCCGAATCCGACGAGGGCGATCAGCGGCTCGGGCACCGCGTACAGCGGCAGGAGGGCCATGCTGACATCGGTGTGGAGCTCCCAGCCCGGGCACATCCCCATCATCGCGACGTCGATGAAGCCGGACTCCCCGATCCAGAACGAGATCACGTAGGGAAGCGCGGTCAGCGCCAAGGCCAGCGCCCACAGCACGAGTGATGATCGCCGTAACATGGGCCGTCACCCTAGCGCGCGTGACCGACATCGCGGCGATCAGCGAAGTCCGTGCCTGTCCGCCCACCCCGTGACGGCGGAGGCGATCAGGAGGGGCTGGTCCTCGGGCGTGTGATGCCCGGCGACCACGTCGTGCCGTTCGATCTCGAGGCCCGCCATGTTCGCCGCGCACCAGTCGACCATCTCGGGGCTCATCATCGTTCCCGGACCAGGCTCGAACACGAGCTGGAGCTTGGGCACGTCTTCGCTGGTCGCCAGCCACTCGTCGTAGGCCTCGATCCTGGCGACGACGTCCGCGGGCTCGCCGTCCAGCGGCATCGACCGCGGCCACCGCAGCAGCGGCAGCCTGCTCTCCCTCGTCGGGTACGGCTTGCGGTAGACGTCGATGTCGCCCTGCCGCATCGGGACGGCGACGGTGGCGGGCAGTCCCTGCTCGAGGAAGACGTTGTCGTCGAGGATCATCGCCTCGCCGACGCCCTCCGTCTTGATCGCCTGGAACAGCGGCCGGCCGCCCTCGGGGAACTCCTGCCAGGTCATCGGCTTGACGATGGTCTCGGTGAACGCGATGCCGCGCACCCGTCCCGGATGGCGGGCCGCCCAGTCGAAGGCGAGGGCGCCGCCCCAGTCGTGCCCGACGAGCACCACGTCGTCAAGGGCGAGCGCGTCGAACCAGGCGTCCAGGTAGCGGGCGTGGTCGGCGAAGGTGTAGTCGATGGACGGCTTGCCCGACTCGCCCATGCCGATCAGGTCGGGAGCCAGGCGGCGGCCTGGGTCGCCGACGGCGGGCAGGACGTGCCGCCACAGGTACGACGAGGTCGGGTTGCCGTGCAGGAAGACCATGGGAGTGCCGGTGCCGAGCTCGCGGTAGAAGATCGTCGAGTCGAGCACATGTTGGATGGGCATGGTGAGTCCTTTCAGACGTTGAGGTTCATCACGCGGTCCACCGCGATCTCGACCACGACCCGGTCGGGCGGGTCGGGCGGCGGGGACCAGTAGCGTTCGGCGTAGCGGCGCGCCCCTTCGGCCACGCGCGCGCTGTCGGTGCGGACGACGGCGGGCCCTTCGAGCGTGACCCAGCGGAAGCCGTCGACCTGGCAGAGGGCGGCGCGGCCGCCGGGGACGGCGAGCAGGTTCCTCGCCTTGCGGGAGGAGGCGACCGTCATGACTCTGGCCAGGCCCGCGGCGCCGTCCCATGAAGCGCACGGCCACCACGTGCGGCGAGCCGTCGGGCCTGAGAGTGGTCAGGGTGGCCACGTGCTGCTCGGCGAGGAAGGCCTCGACCCGCTTCGGCAGGGCCCTCATCGGAAGGCGGCGAGGTTGCGCGCGGCCCAGTCGGCGAAGGAGCGCGCAGGGCGGCCGAGGAGCCGTTCGACGTCGGGGCTCACCTGCTGCTCGGCGGCCGACGGCGTGCCGAGGATGGCGAGCGTGCCCTCCACGACGGGCGCGGGCATGACGCGCGACATCTGCGCGCGGGCCTCCTCGCGGGTCTGCTCGACGAACCGCCGGACTCCGCCCGCCTTGGCGGCGTCGAGGATGGCCTGCGGGTTCTCGCCCGCGACGAGCAGGAAGAGCGCGTCGGCTCCGTCGAACGCCCCGCGCAGGCCGGCGGGCTCGGACAGGTCGGCCTGCCGGTGCTCCACACCCTCCGGTTGCCGCGCGGGCTGCCGGGAGACCGCTGTCACCTTCTCCCCTGCCGCAGCGAGGGCTCCCACGAGCTCCCGACCCACGTTTCCTGTCGCACCGGTCACCACGATCATGATGGCTCCATCTGAGTTAGTTGTCTGACTCAGTGAGACCATAGCCGCCAGGAAGGGCATGTGTCTATAGTTAGACAGTTGACTGACTCAACGAATGTCCGGCAGCGGCCGGGCAAGCGGGAGCGGCTGGCGACGGCCGCGGCCCAGGTGCACGAGACTCATGGCGACCGAAGGCCGCAGGCTGGAGCGCTGGATCGACTCGCTCGGCTGACGGCTCGCAATCCCCGTCGCGCCGCGAGTTATCCCGGAGCGCCCCTTGGGTAGCGACCGGTGATGAAAGCACCGGCGTCTCCGCACGTCGCCTGGCCGGTGATGTATCACCACTGGTCGACGATGACCTTCCTGCACTGGCGGTATCCACCCGCCCTCGTCCAGTCCCTGGTCCCCGAATCCCTCACCGTCGAGACCTTCGACGGTACGGCCTGGGTCGGGCTGACGCCGTTCCTCATGGAAGGCGTGAGGTCACCGGGAATGCCCGTACTGCCCTGGCTGTCCCGCTTCCCCGAGACCAACCTGCGGACCTACGTTCGCGACGATCGGGGCCGCAGCGGGATCTGGTTCCTGTCGCTGGACGCCGGACGGCTTCCGGCCGTGATCGGCGGGCGGGCCGGCTACGGCCTGCCGTATTTCTGGTCGGACATGTCCGTGGACGCCGACGACGCGCTCGTGCGGTACCGGTGCCGCAGGAAGTGGCCCGAGCCGAGCGGCGTGCGGTGCGACGTGGACGTCGAACCGGACACGGAGCCGGTCGACGACGAGCTCGCGCACTTCCTGACCGCCCGCTTCCGGCTGTTCACCCTGATCGCGGATCATGTCGCCTCGGCCGAGGTGGAACATCCGCCCTGGCCGCTGCGCCGCGCGGGCCTGGTGTGGCTGAACCAGAACCTGGTCGAGGCGGGCGGGCTTCCCGCCCCCGACCACGCCCCCATGCTGCACGCCTCCCCCGGCGTACCGGTGAGGGTCGGCATGTGGCACTGGTGAGCCGGACGCTACGTTGATCGTCCATGAGGAAGAAACCGATGATCGCTCTCTTACTCGCACTGACCGCCTGCTCGTCCCCGGTCGCCGACCCGATCCTGAAGGACCCGGCGAGCTGGCCGCTGGCCACACTGAAGTCGGTGGGCACCATGGAGGACGACCTGGCGGAGGGGGCGGACAAGGTACTGGCCCGGATCCAGGTCGGCTCCCACGACCTGACCCCGTGGATCAACACCAAGGGCACCTGCGGGCTTGCCGAGCACGGCGGAAGCGTAGGGTGGAACCTCTCCATCGAGCTGGGCCAGACCAGCGGCACCAGCACCAGCGGCGAGGAGGGCTTCGCCGGACCCGCCGAGCCTGCGGCCCTCACCGCCTGGGAAGGCACCGGGTACCTGATCTGCACGCCGACCCGCATGATGGTCAAGGTCAAGACCCGTGAGACGAAGGTCGAGCTGACGGGCAACGCGAGCGCACAGGTGGGCAACGGCTTCGTCGCGGTCGTGATCGGTACCCCGGAGGCGCGCGCGGAGTCGCTCCCCCAGGCGACCATCACCGGCAAGTAGACGAACGAACGGGTGAAACAACCCGGCCCAGCCGTACATCTCCTCAGGTGTGTCCACCAACCGGAAGGAACACCACATGGGGCCACCGGAGCCAGAACATCGCTTCGAGGAGATATACACGGCGCACTACCCCGCCGTCTCTGCGTATGTCAGACGGCGGACCGACTCGCCTGACGACATGGCCGACGTGATCGCGGAGACGTTCACGACCGCCTGGCGCAGGCTGCAGGAGGTTCCCGAAGGTGACGAGGCCAGATTCTGGCTCTACGGCGTCGCCAGACGAACTCTCGCCAACCACTTCCGCTCCGAGGAGCGCAGGGTCGCGCTGGCCTTACGGCTGCGCGAGGAGCTGACGGCCTGGGCCGGCTTCGTCGTGGACGGGGACCACGACGAGGCGCGCCAGGCGTTCCAGCGGCTGTCGCCCGACGACAGGGAGTTGCTCGCGCTGGTCGGCTGGGAGGGCCTCAGCACCGGCGAGGTGGCCAAGGTGCTCGGCTGCTCCAAGGGCGCCGCGCGCCTCCGCCTGCACCGCGCCCGCAAGCGGCTCGCCAGGGCGCTGTCCGCCGCCGATCTCGATCTCAGCAGGTACGGCTCACGTGCCGTCTCACTCGCCGAGGGTCACTCATGAACGGAGGGTCACTCATGAACACCGACATCGATCGCGTCGTCGCACACCTCGCACCCGACCCGGGACCTGGCATGAGCGAAGGCGCGCGTCAACTCATGCACGAGATCATGGAGGGCGACCCCGCGCCGGCCGCCGGGCTCGCCGACCGGCGCAGGAAGCTCGGCCGACGGCCTCGGCTCGCCGCCGTCGGCCTGATAGCGGCCGCCGCCATCGGGGTGAGCTGGCTGGGACCGTCCGGTTTGGGCCTCGGGCCCGCTCCGGTCGCCGCGCTCGACATCAAGCAGGAGGACGGCTACTACGTCGTCACGGTGAAGGACCTCTACGCCGACCCCGACAGCTACGAGGCGCAGCTCGAGGCCGTCGGCCTCGACATCTCGATCAGGGTCAAGCCGGTCTCCGCCGCCTTCGAGGGCATCGTCTTCCCCACGTCCGGTGAGAGATACGTGGACGAGTTCGAACCCATCGAGGCACCCGGCACCTGTGACAAGGCCGGCGGCTGCCCCGTCGGCCTGAAGATCCCGATCGGCTTCAAGGGGTCGGCCGACATCTCGCTCGGGCGGAAGGCCCGGCCTGGCGAGCAGTACCAGTCGACCACCTCGTTCGACGCGCTCGGCGAGCCGATGCACTGCGTCCCCTACATGAACAAGCCGGTCGGCCAGGTGCGGGAGATGCTGCGACAGCGTGGGATCTCCGTCAAGGAGTTCATGGTCGAGGACCCCAACAGCAAGTCAGACGACTACGAGGTGAAGGACTCCGTGCCCGACTCCTACCTCGTCACCGGCGGTTCGCTGAGCGAACCCGGCAAGACGATGCTCTCGGTGTCGACCACGCCCATGAAGGCGGAGTACGTGAAGAACGTGGAAGAGGCCAACGGCTGCTCGGTCTCCTGACAGTCGGTCTGGAAAGCGGGGCGACCATGCGCCGCAGGCGCCCCGCCTAGCGCCCGGCGAGACGCCGGATCGCGAGGGAGAGACGACCAGGCCGTCGAGCGGGAGCGACACCGTCACCGATGATCGCGAGGTACACGGTGCGCACCGCCAGCGCCCGCTCGAGTTCGCGGATCACCGGCGGGAAGAACTGCTTGCGGTAGTGCGGGTCGACCATCGTCGAGACGACGAAGTACATGCTGGAGAAACCCGCCAGGAGCAACGACACCCGCAGCAGTTCGCCGGGCACGGCAGGCAGGAGGTGTGACGGGCTGGGCGGCGAACCGATCCACTGATGCATCGTCTCCGGATCGATGAGGACCAGGCCCATCGAGACGAAGAACAGGAACATGCCGATGCCGACCACGGTCGCCTGGGCAAGTTGCCTGCTGGCCAGCAGAAGCAGAAGGTTCAGGCTCTGCGTACGGGTCAGCGGGGCCGCGGCGCGCCACTCGGACAAGCAGGCGGCGGAACCTTCGAGCGGGGTGCCACGACACGCGGTGATCACGACATCGGTGGAGAGACCGTCCTCGATCTGCGCTATCTCGTCACGCAACCGGGCGCCCGACGTGAACACGGTCACGGTCGCGAAGATCGCGATCACGAAGCTCTCGCGCCCCCATGTCAGCCTGCCGGCCAGTTGCCACAGCTCACCGGTGAAGAAGAAAAAGAGGGTGAGGAAGAGCAGCATGGGCATGCTGCGGGCCTGCAACTGGAAGCTGTTCCTCAGGTCGCGGAGGGTATGGACCAGCGCGCGACCGGCCAGCGGCACCAGCCCGAAGGCGGTGCAGAAGGAGGCCAGCAGAACGAACAAACCGAAGAACAGGATGGCCCCGACGATGACGAAAATGGACTCCGTCTCGGCTACGGACGCATCTATCTGCATCGAGACGCCGGCCACGCCGAAGCCGTACAGCACGACACACGCCAGCGTCGCCAACCTGACGATCGTGGTCCGGCGGGTGACACTGATCCAGTGGCGCAGTCCGAGCGCCGCGACGGCGGCCAGGACCATCGGGATCGCTTCGAACCCGGGCGCCAGCAGGAAGACGCCCCCGAAACCCAGCAGGGGCGCTATTCTGGCCGGCGTATCGCCGCGCCGATGCCGGAGCCTGGGCAGCCCCTGGCGGACGAACCACCGCTCGGCGTGGGTGACCCGCTGTGCCGTCGCCTGCTTCTCGGTCGCGACCGGTTCCCGCGTGTACGTCATCGGCACCTCCTCAGGGCTCCGGGCCACTATGCGGAGGACCGATTGACGCTCACTTGCATCGCACTAGGGATGACCAGCGCAAACGCCGATGATCTAGCTGAACTTGGTCGTAGGGCGCGTCGCGGCAAGGTGCTCGGCGAGCGCGGTGCACCCGCCCCATCAGGCTCGTCAGATGAGCAGGGCATCCCTCACGCGAACTTCGACTTGGGGCGCTCCTCCAGCACCTCGTCGACGTAGACGTCGAGCTTCTCGTTGTAGAAGGCGATCAACCCGGCGATCCGCCGGCTCTCCTCCAGCGGGGTCCGGTAGGACCAGGCCAGGTCCGTATGGCCGTTCACCGACCAGTACTCGGCCGTCCCCTTGTACGGGCACTGGGTGGAGGTGTCGGTCGGCGTCAGGAGGTCCAGGCGGACGTCCGTCTTCGGCAGGTAGTAGCGCGCCGGCAGGCCGGTCTCGAACAGGATCATCGGGCGCGAGGAGTCGGCCACGGTGACGCCGTCGACCTCGACCCTGACCCGGCGGGAGCTGGGCAGGATGTCGACGCGGGTGTACGGGCTGCGAGGGTGGACGTAGACCTCCTCGTCCTCCTCGAACCAGGCGTCCATCGCCGCCCAGTCGAAGCGGACGTGGTCCTTCAACTCCTCGATCGGGGAGTCGGGATAGGTGAGGGCGGCGTCGGCCGCCTCCTTGCCGCCCGCGGTGACGGTGTGGACGACGCCCTCCCCCCGGCTGGGCGAGTGCGCGGTCGCGCCGGTCGGCTTGAGCACCGCCTGGTCGACGTCGGCGAGGGGCAGGTAGTAGGTAGGGTAGTACGGGCTCTCCCAGACCAGGAGCGCCTTCGTCGTGTCGGCTATCTTGAGGCCGCCGAAGTAGGTGCGTACCCGCTTCGCCGTCGGCTCGACCTTCAAACGGCTCTTCATAGGGGCGGAAACCGTCCACCCGGGCGCGCTATTCCGTCAGGCCGGTGGGTGGTCTCCGGTCGCTCCGTCGATGAGCTCGCGCATGATGTCCATGTGGCCCGCGTGCCGTACGGTGTCCTCGATCATGTGGATCAGCACCCAGCGCATCGACACGGTGGTGCCGTTCCACGAGGTGCCGAGGTCGTCGAGCCCGATCTCCTCGATCGCCTTGTCGGCGGCGGCCCTGGCCCTGCCGTAGAACGCCACGATGTCGGCGGTGCTCTCGTCCGGCGCCGCCGCCATGTCCTCGGTGATGTCGAACCAGAGCGGCTCGATCTCACGCCCGAACGTGGTGCAGAACCACCCGTACTCCACCGTCGCCAGGTGCTTCACCAGGCCGAGCAGGTTCGTCCCCGACGGGGTCATGGGTCGCCGCAGCGCCTCGTCGTCGAGGCCGTCGAGCTTCCACAGCACCGCGTCGCGGTGCCGGTCGAGGCTGATGTGCAGGCTCTCCTTCTCGCTGCCGGTGTACGGCACGCGTCTCATCATGCGCCGACCCTACTGGCCACGCCTTTCCCTCCGGACGACACACGATCTCCCCTCGTTACCGCTACCGGGGCGACGGGCGTGCGAGCCTGTCAGTGACGGGCGACCCGCCCGGCCACTCTGACCAGGAGGTTCACCCATGAGCCGTTCCGCCGCCCTGGTGGATGCCGACTGGGTCGAGGCCAACCTCGACTCTCCCGGTGTCGTGCTCGTCGAGGTCGACGAGGACACCAGCGCCTACGACAGGAGCCATATCCGCAACGCTGTCAGGATCGACTGGCAGGCCGATCTGCAGGACCCCGTCCGTCGTGACTTCGTCGACAAGGCGGGTTTCGAGGCGCTGTTGTCGGAGCGCGGGATCGCCAACGACGACCTCGTGGTGCTCTACGGGGGCAACAACAACTGGTTCGCGGCTTACGCGTACTGGTATTTCAAGCTCTACGGTCATTCCAACGTCAAGCTGCTGGACGGCGGGCGCAAGAAGTGGGAGCTGGACTCGCGTGAGCTGGTGACCGACGTCCCTGCCCGCCCGGCCACCACCTACAGGGCCCAGGAACAGGACACCGCCATCCGCGCCTTCCGCGACGACGTCCTCGCCTCGATCGGCGAGCTCAACCTGGTGGACGTGCGCTCGCCCGACGAGTTCACCGGCAAGCTGATGGCTCCGGCGCATCTTCCGCAGGAGCGGGCGCAGCGCGCGGGTCACGTGCCGACGGCTCGCAACATCCCGTGGTCGAAGGCGGCCAACGACGACGGCACGTTCAAGTCCGACGAGGAGTTGGAGGACCTGTACTCGGGTGCGGGTGTCGACTTCGGCAAGGACACGATCGCCTACTGCAGGATCGGGGAGCGTTCGGCGCACACGTGGTTCGTGCTGCACGAGATCCTCGACCAGGCCAACGTGAAGAACTACGACGGTTCGTGGACCGAGTACGGCTCGCTCGTGGGCGTACCGATCGAGCTGGGGGAGGCTCACTGAGGGCCGGCGGCCGCGGGGGAGGCCCTCCTCCCCCGCGCCTGACGCCCTCCCCTGGGCGAACGACCAGCTGAACGCGGGCCTCGCCGTACGGTCTCCGGCGAGTGCGCGCGAGTGTATTGACGCTGCCGCAGGTAGAGGTTAACGTCATCTCAAAATTAAAAGGAAACCTTACTAATAGTTTCCTGCAAGCCTCCCATCCCACACCCCCGTTCACCCCCCAACCGGATGTCGGAGCATCATGAGACACACCATCCTGAGCAAGGTCCTCGCAGGCCTGGCGGCGTTACTGATGCCGCTCACCGCGGCCGTCGTCGCCCCCTCCAGCGCGTACGGCGCCGCCACGTCCAGCACCTCGGCGGCCGTCTTCGCCGCGTGGGCTCCGTGGACCGCTTACACGGCGGGCACCCGCGTCACCTACAACGGCGTCGAGTACGAGTGCGTCCAGAGCCACACCTCCCAGCCGGGCTGGGAACCGCCCAACGTCCCCGCGCTGTGGAAGACCACGGGCGGCGGAGGCGGTGACACCACCGCGCCGTCGGTACCGGGCAACCTCCGCTCCACCGGCGTCACCGCCGGCAGCGTCTCCCTCGCCTGGAACGCCTCCACCGACAACGTCGGCGTCACCGGCTACGAGATCTAC